>NZ_JACJDN010000870.1:0-1298 GCF_014163565.1 Pseudoalteromonas sp. SR45-5
GTATATGCGCCTTTGCCTTTTTCTTTTGATGTGTACATTGCAATATCGGCATTACTGATAAATGTATTTATACCAAATTCAGCTTCTTTGGCACTTGCAATACCAATACTAATACCCGCTGGTACGTCCCACTCATTTATAGTGAATGGCTCTTTCATACCCTCAATGATACTTTCGGCAATATCTATAACAATAGATTGCTCAGTGATATTAGGTAGCATAATTAAAAACTCATCACCGCCTAAGCGTGCAATTATGTCGTTACTACGCAGATAACTTTTCACTTTTTTAGCCACAGCTTGTAAAAGCATATCTCCGGTTTCATGGCCTAGGGTGTCGTTAACGCCTTTAAAACTATCAACATCAAAGAACATAATCGCAACGTCTCGGTCGTTACTTTTACTACTAGCCAGCTCGAGTTTGAGTAGGTCCATAAAAAACATGCGATTAGGTAAACCTGTTAATATATCGTAGTTGGCGAGGCGCTCCATTGAATGCGTTTGTACTAAAAGTTGAGCGGTGTGTTTATGATTGGTTTGAACTTGGGAGTCAATTGTTTGTAGTAATGCATTAATGTCGTTACCAAGTTGAGATACTTCATCATGACCAGTGACTTGGTATTGAAGCTTATAATTTGTTGATTTTTCAACTTTCTGTGTGAACTTCGAGAGTGCTAAAAGTGGGCTTAATAAACGCTGATATATCCAAAATGAAATAATAATGGTGAGTGCAATAATTAAGACAACAAATGGAGCTGCACTATAAAAAAGGCTAATTTTACTTTCATTCAATGGCTTTTTAAAGTCTTGCACAATGAGCAAATATCCAATAGGAAATTGCTCCTCCCCAATTGCCTTTAAGGCCACTAGTCCTTCATTGGTTATTGTAACCGCATAAGGTAAATTTTTTGGTTGAATACTTATAAGTTCAGGCTTAAAGCTCTCAAGCTCTAAATAGTTAGGGTGGACATACGATTGGATTAATTGCCAGTCAGCGTCAAATACATTAACAAACTTAATGTGTTCATATCGATCAAAACCGAGCAATTCGGTGGTTATAGAGAACAAATCAACTTGCTCAGACATAACACGTAATAAGCTATCGGAAATATTTGAAGACATTGCATCTAAGTTTTGTTTAACAGATTGGCGATATAAATCTTCGTGTTCATTAATTGCGAGGAAAAAAACTAAATTTGCGCTAAATATAATTAAAACCGTTGTTATTATAATAAATTTATATCGAATACTATGAAGCATCAAATCTAACCCTTAACCATCATTTAATTATGTTTTAGT
>NZ_JACJDN010000871.1:0-1298 GCF_014163565.1 Pseudoalteromonas sp. SR45-5
TTTAAAGGAGCGTATTTTAAAACGCTTTAAGCTATAAAGCTGCTTTATGTAAGCGCAGCTTAATTATTTAAGATTGGACTTTCCTACGTTTACAATGTGTTATTGGGTTAAGGTTAATTGGTAGGCTTAAAAATATAAAAGCTTCGTGTATTGCGTTGCTCTTGCAGTTAAGTGTTTGGAGGTTTTTATAAACACGGTTAATTTAATTATACATATTGGCCCGCCAAAAACGGGTACGTCTGCTATTCAAAAGTGGTTAAAAGACAATATTGAGTTTTTAAGAACACATGGCATTTATTACCCGCAGCACACAGAAGATAGCAACGGCATTAGCTCTGGTAACTTTTTATCTGTATTTGACCCACTTAAAGGTGATTACAAATTAAATTTGCAGCGTATAGAAGCGCTTAAAAATAAAACGGCTGAGAATAATTGCCATACATTATTATTGAGCTCTGAGTTTTTTTTCCATCGATTACTGCCCTTAGTAAATAAGCTGCCAAACGTGAGTTGTATTGCTTATGTAAGAAACCCTGCAGAATTGCATGAATCTCATTATAACCAGTCTGTTAAAAGGCATGGCAATGTGGCAACCATAAAGCGTGCAGATTCGTTACCGATGAACACTCTAAAAGTACTAGGTGATTATGCTAGCAAACTTGGTGAAAGGCTTATTTTACGCGCTTATCATGAAGATTTATTTTTAAATAACAGTATTGTTAGCGACTTTTTAACAGCTATAAATTTACCCGCTGATGAAGTGGCTAATATAAATTGTACTAAACGAATTAATACTAGCTACACGCTAGAAGCGTTAGAGGTTAAACGCTGGTTTAATCGCTATGAATTAGGGAATAACTCAAATCCCTTAGATCGTATATTACAGTCTTATAGTAATGGCGTTACGCGTTTTACTTTTGTTGGTAAGCATCAGTTTAATGATTATAAACGACAATCTTTAAAGTGGTTAGGGCAGTTATATGAGCAAGCTCCTTTTGCAAATGGTGATAAATTATTAAAAGCCGTGCATGATCAGGAGCATCAAAATTTTTATAAGCAAGAAATAAGTATGGCGCAATGCGACTCAGTACTTAGGTATATTGCTTCTGAGAATATGGCTTTACTCACCAATTTAGCACTTTGCGTTTATGCTCAGCCCAATATTGAAGATAAAGCCCCGTTTACAGATGCTTTATTCAAACTTGTGCCGCCAAGTGCTGCAGTGCCAAATATGCTGCAATATATTAGGCGTGCTTTTGTAAACAGCTATAGTTATACATTTGTGGGTTGTGATGATT
>NZ_JACJDN010000872.1:0-1297 GCF_014163565.1 Pseudoalteromonas sp. SR45-5
TTTTAAATAACTTAAAGTTGAGCAAAGCTATCTACGTATTCACTTAGCTTTGGTATATCGACTGCTTGTAAGCCATCGTTACTTCTAAGTACCAAGCCTTTTTCGACAAGTTCTGTAACAACACGTCTGTAAGCTCGCTCAGTGGTAGCAAAGCGTTCGGCTTCAGCATTTACAGTTGGATAGGCTCTAAGTAGCGTAGGGTTGTTGTTCTCGGCTCTTAGTAAGCAATCTTTGGCTATGTTGTAGCTCAATGGTAGTAGTAGCTTATCTAAATTGATTTTTTGGTTTTCCTGAAATTTAGCCGCAATAGTTTGTGCGGTGTATAAACTCAGTTCTGGTTTTTCAAGCAGCAGAGCACGCCAATGTCTTAATTCAATAAGATTATAAGTTACATCGCTAAAGCACGTTACCGTATAAATACACGGATTATTATTTAGCGCTTCTATTTCACCAATAAGGGTGTTGTTACAATCCAATTGTCCTAACAGCAGGCGTCGTCCATTACCTACGTCGTAACTAAACGACACAGTGCCACTGCGTACAAGCACAAGCTTGCTTAAAGGCTGATCTTGATGGATCAGAACTTCTTTTTTTGATTGTTGATAGCTACTACCGGCAAAGGTTAAAAGCTGATCAACAAGGTAACTAGAAAAATGGTATTGAAACATCAATGTGCTCTTCGGACATTTGTCCTATTTATTACATCTTAATGACGTTAGCATTAAGACACTAAGAATTTACGCTAACTTGCTACTAATATTATTAGCTTTGCTAATAGTATTATTTTACCTTCATTTCCCGTGTAATGATTTAAGAATTTGCTGGTATTTTCCGGCAAACTTTTTCAGGTTTTTAAGCAAGTTAGCTTTTTTATTTTGTTGTAACTTTGCAATACTTATAAGTGCCATAAGTTAGCAGTACATGTAATGCTAACCTAAAGGCTAGGAGAGAACAATTGAGTTGGGAATATTTAGGCTATATTGCATCAGCTTTATTGGTTGCATCGTTAACAATGACAGATGTAGTAAAACTGCGTTGGTACAACATGTTTGGTTGTATTGTATTTACTGCATACGGTTTTGCCATTGGCGCAGTACCTGTTATTTTTACCAACGGCTTATTGTCGCTTGTAAATTTATACCACATTATAAAAATATATCGCCAACCTAAAGTTGAAGACGCTAAAAGCTAAAATAAGTTATCTGCACAAATAAGTTAATGATTTCAATTAAAATCAAAATTTCAGTTTTTGTGCATTCCGGCTTGAAGTGAATACAGATAATCTCATATCACTCTA
>NZ_JACJDN010000873.1:0-1296 GCF_014163565.1 Pseudoalteromonas sp. SR45-5
GTATATGCATCTGAAAAAGCTATTTTAGTACATGAGCGTTTAGCTATTGTTGGTGTATCAAGCGGTGCACAGCCTTTATACAATCCTGAAAAAACAAATATTTTAGCGGTTAATGGCGAGATTTATAATCATAAAGAACTTGCAGCAGAGCTAGATGTTGATTTTACTTTTCAAACTCAATCAGACTGTGAAGTTATTTTAGCGCTTTATAAACAAAAAGGATCTGACTTTTTAGATGATCTAAATGGCATTTTTGCATTTTGTTTATACGATGAAGAAAATGACGCTTACTTAATTGGCCGTGACCATATTGGTATTATCCCGCTTTACACTGGTCACGACGAGCACGGTAACTTTTACGTTGCTTCAGAGCTAAAAGCACTCTCTCCAATTTGTAAGCATATTGAAGAATTTCCACCAGGGCATTACCTGTACAGCAAAGATGGCAAAATCACGCCTTATTACAAGCGTGATTGGGAAACATTTGATGCAGTTAAAGATAACAGCGCACAAGCGCAAGACGTTAAAGATGCATTAGAAGCGGCCGTTAAACGCCAGCTAATGTGTGATGTACCATACGGTGTATTACTTTCTGGTGGTTTGGACTCATCGGTTATCTCTGCTATTACCCAGCGTTTTGCTGCCAAACGTATTGAAGATAACGATGAAAGCGATGCATGGTGGCCTAAGTTGCATTCTTTTTCAGTAGGCCTTGAGGGTTCACCTGATTTAGCCGCTGCCCAAAAAGTAGCTGACATGATTGGTACTATTCACCACCCTATCATTTTTACCATTCAAGAAGGTATTGATGCTCTGCGTGAAGTGATTTACCACATTGAAACGTATGATGTAACAACGATTCGTGCCTCTACACCTATGTACTTAATGGCTCGCCAAATTAAAGCAATGGGCATTAAAATGGTGTTATCTGGCGAAGGTGCTGATGAGCTATTTGGTGGTTACTTATACTTCCATAAAGCCCCTAACGCACAAGAGTTTCATGAAGAGCTAAACCGTAAAGTATCAAAACTGCATATGTTTGATTGTTTACGTGCTAATAAATCAATGGCAGCATGGGGCGTTGAAGCACGTGTACCGTTCCTTGATAAAGAATTTGTTGATGTTGCTATGCGTATCAACCCTGAAGCCAAAATGTGTAAAGATGGCAAAATTGAAAAACACATTTTACGTGAAGGTTTTGATGGCTACTTGCCTGATGAAGTTTTATGGCGCCAAAAAGAGCAATTTTCAGACGGTGTTGGTTACAGTTGGATTGATACGTTAAAAGAGTTTGTA
>NZ_JACJDN010000874.1:0-1295 GCF_014163565.1 Pseudoalteromonas sp. SR45-5
GACATTCTTATTTTAGGTACTGGCAAGCTAGGTATACAAAAACCGTAGAATTAAGTTCACGGTTTACTTATTTAATAGGAAACCTACTCACAAGCTATTAAATGAAAATGATAGTTGTTATCATGCGCAAGTCATTAACTGCAATATATAAAACTATCTATGAGAAAAACTCTTTTTAAAATTCACAGTTGGATCGCTCTTATAGCTCTCATTCCCTTGATTGTTATTAGTATTACAGGGAGCGTATTAGTTTTTAAAAGTGAAATAGATGGCTTACTTATGCCAAGCAGTCACTATGTTGTAAAAGCACTGCCAGAGCGCATGCCAATCGACAAATTAATCGCAAAAACAGAGCTTGCTTACCCTGAGTATGTAGTAGGTAGTTGGGAGATATTTAACGATGATACTGCTGATCGGGTTTACTTAGTTAAACGCGGGACAGAGCAATGGTATAAGTTTCATTTAAACCAGTATACGGGTGACATTTTGTCAGAGCCTGTTGGTACCAGCCATTATTTTACTGATTGGTTTTTAGAACTGCATTACACCTTTTTACTTAACGACTTTAAAAACCTGCCAGGTCAAACAGGCACAGTACTAGGCTTCTTTTTTGCTCTGTTTTTATTGGTATTAGGTATTACAGGACTTATTATTTATCGTAAATTTTGGCAGCGCCTATTTAGTGTGCGCTGGCGTGCAACACTGCAAATTGTACTTAGCGACATTCATAAAATGACGGGGGTGATAGGGTCGCCCATCATTATTATTTTAGCTATCACAGGTGGCTACTTTAACTGGGCGGTGTGGTATCACGAAGTTATTGAACACGCTGAGGAAGAACACTTTGTACTAACCAAAAACTTGCACAGTAGCGATATTTCGTTTCAACACATACTCGATGACAGTAAAAAGCAAATACCCACTTTTAATGGTACGTTTTTAGTTATGCCACTCGAGCCTGACGAAAATATCACCTTATTCGGCGAAGTCGATACAAATAACCCACTTGCGAGCGAATATGCCAATACGGTTAGCTACGATAAGCAAACAGGCGAACATTTAACTAACTGGGATATTCGCGAAGTTGGCGTTGGCTGGCAAGTAATTGATAGCTTTAGAAAACTTCATTTTGGCTACTTTGCAGGGCTAATAAGTAAAATACTGTGGTGCGTAATTGGTTTGAGCCCAGTGTGGCTAGCAGGTACTGGTTTTTACTTGTGGTTTACCCGCCGTAAACGTAAAAAACAATCACAAAAAAATCGCTCAAGTAAACGCAGTACAGCAAGTGCTTGATT
>NZ_JACJDN010000875.1:0-1289 GCF_014163565.1 Pseudoalteromonas sp. SR45-5
ACCAAACAGTACAAACGGTTTATTGTTTGCAAGTTCAATTTCATTAATTTTAATAATTTGATCTTTCATTTAAATTCCTTAAGGTGCAACTGCTTGCATCATTAATCCACAAATATAAGCCATATAAGTACCCACACCGTAGCCTAGTACAGCTAACAAGACTCCAACAGGCGCTAATGATGGATGAAACGCTGATGCTACAACAGGTGCTGACGCTGCGCCCCCCACATTAGCCTGAGAACCCACAGCCATATAAAATAACGGTGCTTTAATCAGTTTAGCCACAATTAACATAATGCTTGCATGCACTAACATCCAAATTGCGCCCACTAAAAATAGCCCGGGGTTATTGAAAATAGCGGTTACATTCATGTGTAAGCCAATCGATGCAACCAAAATATATAAAAAGCTAGAAGCTACTTTTGAAGCGCCAAACGCTTCTATTTGCCTCACTTTAGTAAACGATAAGCCTATGCCAATCGTTGTTGATATAACAATTAGCCAAAAGAATTTACTGTTTAAGCTGTATTCTTTTGCCCATTCATAAGTAGTGCCAAAGTACGGCCCCAAAAAGTCAGCGCAAAAGTGTGCTAAGCCAGTTATACCAAATGCAATTGCAATCAGCGTCATGTAATCATTAAGAGTTGGGATGCGTGCATGTTCTGCGTGATATTCTTCCACACGCTTTTTCAAGTCTTCAATTGCGCTTGTATCAGCACCCGTCGCTGCATCAATCTTTTTATGATTTGCTGCCATTAACAATAAAACAGCCATCCAAATATTAGCGACAATTACATCGACTGTAATCATTACAGAAAATATATCACCACCAACTTCAAACATTTCTTTCATTGATGCTTGGTTAGCACCGCCGCCAATCCAGCTACCTGCAACAGTTGTCATACCGCGCCATACGGCATCTGGGCCATGCCCACCAACAATACTTGGGTCAAATGCGCTCACCACTAAAATAGCTAATGGCCCACCAATAACAATGCCTAAAGTACCCACTAAAAACATAATAAGTGCTTTAGGGCCTAAGTTAATAATCGCTTTTAAATCAATACTAATGGTAAGTAGTATTAAACAGGCAGGTAGTAAGTAGCGCGAAGCCACATAATAAACATTTGATTTATTACCATCTACAATACCAAAGGTATTTAATAACGAAGGTAAAAAGTAACACAGCAATAAAGCAGGTACGTATTTATAAAATCGTTTTAAAGCTGGACGCTCACTGTTTGAGGTTTTAAAAATAAACCCCAAAATAATAGCAAGCAAACCAAGCA
>NZ_JACJDN010000876.1:0-1281 GCF_014163565.1 Pseudoalteromonas sp. SR45-5
TGTAGTTTTTTATCATGTTCATGGTTTGATTATTAAACGACACGCTGAGCTAGGTGCAGAGCATTCTTTTTGGCTTGCAGAAAACCAGTTTGTAAAGATAGGAGCAATAGGGGTAGACATATTTTTTGTATTGTCTGGCTTTATTATTTTTTACACCTCAAGAAATACAAATGATATAGGTTTATATCTTAAAAAAAGAGTTGCCAGAATATATCCTATTTGGTTTGTCGCTATATTTTTTATGAGTGTATTAGCTTTATTACCTGGATCTTCAGCTGTGTTTGACGGGCTGCATGTGTTTTATTCATTACTATTGATTCCACATGTTTACGATGGGGCGATTGTTCCTTTTTTAAAAATAGGTTGGACTTTAAACTATGAAATTATATTTTATATGCTATTTGCTCCCACATTATTGCTTGCTGCGTCAAAAAGGTTAGAAGTAATTACTGTTTTTATAACGTTACTTTCTATATTTGCACATTTAACTGATTTAAACTTAGCTATTATAAGCTTATTAAAAAATCCGGTATTATTTGAGTTTGTGATAGGTGGTTGGTTAGCGAAACTATACTTGTCGGGCTACAGAATATCGAAAAATATTATGCTTGCAGTGGTAACATTTGGGTGCTTATGGTTATTTATGTACTTCACGACACCCTATTTATGGGAGTACACGTCTTTAATATCGAGAGCACCTATAGCATTATCTGTTTTTATTGTTGCGGTACTGTATACACCAATAAAAAATATGAAAATTCATAAGTCATTTGTTTACTTAGGTGATGCCTCTTATTCAATATATTTATTTCATATGTTTCCTATTATGATTATAAGTGGAGTTTTAGGTCGAGAGCTAATACCTCAAATACAGTATGTTCCACTATTAGTAATTTGGTTTGGTATTACTTTAATTAGTGTGCTATTTGGCTGTTTTATTTATAGTATTATCGAAAAAAATATTAATGTTAGGTTAAGGGAATATATAACTAAATGAAAATACTAATGCTTACATGTCAATACATGCCAGATGTATTTGGTGGTGCTGAAAAACAATGTGGGCGAGTTTCTAAAGGAATTCAAGCTGAGGGAGTTTATGTACGCATATTAACATCACGTCAAAAATATAAAGCCAAAGCAAATGAGGTAATGAACGACGTGCCTGTATTGTAGACGCGCAGCTTGCTGGCGTGACGAGCGAAGCTCGTAATTTCTAGGTATTGGTTTCTTCTCATTTATTCCTCTTTTACTTCTCTTTGTGCAATAAGGTTTTAAGTGATT
>NZ_JACJDN010000877.1:0-1280 GCF_014163565.1 Pseudoalteromonas sp. SR45-5
GGTGAGGATTACATCCCACCACGATCTGATGGAATAGCGGCTTATAAAAGAGATGACTTTATATTCGATGATTTTTGCGAACTTTCCGACCATAGTAAATGTGTTAAGTCTCTTTATTATCTAACTGATTCTCTTAAAATTATAGGAAATAGGCTCAACGTACCTTTTGAGATTTTAAACACCATTGATCTAATTGCTGAAAAGGTCTTAGGTTGTGATTTCCAGTTGGAACGAATACATAAAAAAACCAGCAAATGGAAAAAGTCTAGGAATATCCGAGCTACTACGACCCTAACTTATAAAATTGGCGGGATAGATATCAACTTTGCATTGATTGATAAGAGTGGTAGTGTTTTATACTCAAAGCAATTATTTTCGAACCAATTCAGGGACTCAACTTGGTTTATTCTTTTCCACGGAGCATGGCGTGACTCAATTTTCACAATTACTAATAGAGTTGAGAAACCTATATTTTCAATTGATAGCTCGGAGTTACCGGTTACCTAACAAAACCATTAACCGGATTTGTGGAAGAACGCCACAAACCGGTTATGGTAAGTGTTATAAGCCAAGAGGTTTTAATGGAATTTAAAGACCTACCACTACATGATGGATTAGTAAAAACCATTTCAATAAATTGGTCTGGTAAGTCAGCTGAGATTTTCTTAGATTGCTTCTTAATGCCAAACCAAAGTGCTCAGCCATGTTCATTAACGTTTTCCGGCATTTCCTCAATTAACGTACCAATGGCTACACCTTGGGGTGAATCTAACTCTATTAATATGGCAAGGGTTCAAAACAACATTTTTCAAATTGAATTACAAAGTGGTGACACATTGCAACTTGAGGCAACAGCTTTTGACTTCGAAACAATTGGCTTATAACAACTCAATTAACTCGCTCACTCCGTTCGCTGGGACGCATACACGCGGGGCGGCTTCGCCATTATGCCCAACGTGCCTGCGCCCGTTATTGAAAAGTTATAAGCACAGGGAATTCATGCGCAATATTCTCATTTTGTTGTCCTTTTTAAGTTTCTTTAGTTTAGCTAACGTAACTTCTACAGATATCAAATTAACTCCTGAAAAAGCATTTTGTTTAGGTTTTACTTTAGATCGTCCCGGTAATGAATACGTTGGGTTAAATTACCCTGATGTTATTAACCAAAAATGGGTGCCTGTATCAACTATGGTTGAATATAGTTTCAATCAAAATCCCATTTTCATAACGAGAACTGATTTTGATAAAACTAATCAGCAAGAGCAGATGGTAATTCTTGG
>NZ_JACJDN010000878.1:0-1273 GCF_014163565.1 Pseudoalteromonas sp. SR45-5
CAAATATTGACGATGAACACGGTGGTTTTTACCAAAACTTTTCTGATAACGGTGAGATATTTGATAAACACACGCGCCATTTAGTAAGCTCTACTCGTTTTGTATTTAACTATGCGCGTGCGTACCAAACCTTTAATGACGAAAAGTACCTAAACCGTGTTAAATCGGGAATTGAGTTTATTCGTAAGCATCACCTTGTTGAGCAAACAGGCGGCTATAACTGGTTATTAAAAGTTGAAAACGCTCAAGCTACCGTGCTTGATAACACCAATCATTGTTATGGCTTTGCATTTGTTATTTTAGCGTACAGCTGGGCATATCGCGCAGGTGTTACAGAGGCGCGCGAATACCTCAACGATACATTTCAAACAATGGAAACACATTTTTGGGATGCAAAAGCCGGTTTATATAAAGATCAGCATAACAGCGACTTCACAAAATGTGATTCATACCGCGGCCAAAATGCCAATATGCATACTTGTGAAGCACTTATTGCCGCTTATGAAGCCACAAGAGACGAAAAATTTTTAAACCGTGCGCTCACACTTGCCGACAACATGGTTAACCGCCAAGCTAGTTTAATGGGTGGGCTTATTTGGGAGCATTACGATATAAATTGGCAGGTCGATTTAGAGTACAACAAAGACGATCCTAAAAATTTATTTCGTCCGTGGGGCTTTCAACCTGGCCATCAAACAGAGTGGTCAAAACTGCTTATGTTTTTAAATAAGCATAAGCCACAAAAATGGCTTATTGAACGCGCTCAAGCCTTATTTGATAACTCAATAAATGTAGCATGGGATAAAAAGCACGGCGGTATTTGCTACGGCTTTGCCCCTGATAAAACTATTTGCGATGACGATAAATACTTTTGGGTTCAAGCCGAAACTCTGTGTTGTGCAGCGTATCTTTATCAAGCAACAGGGGATGAAAAATATCAGCAATGGTATGACAAAATTTGGCAGTATTCGTGGCAGCATTTAGTTGATCATAAATACGGAGCCTGGTTTAGAATTTTAACCGCTGACAATAAAAAAATAGACACGATGAAAAGCCCAATAGGTAAAACTGATTACCATACAATGGGTGCCTGTTTTGATGTGCTCGAACTATTAAAGTAACTATGTAGTTATAACTTTTACAGTGTTGTGTAGACCTTTTAACCGCCAGCTTGGCGGTTTTTTTTGCGCTGGATTTAATTCACCTCAAAAAGGGTTATCAACTTAACAAAATAATATTTTTTTACAGCCATTTTTTTAAACCTAATCTTTTG
>NZ_JACJDN010000879.1:0-1271 GCF_014163565.1 Pseudoalteromonas sp. SR45-5
TTTAAATACAATAACTTAAAAACAAATGCTCCCACTTGAATTTATACCATATAACTTCATTTTACTTAACTGTATTACAAACACGTAACTTTATAATAACCGTCCTATAAAATTTACACATGCACTACATACTAAATAGCGCCCCCCTCTTCCCCAAATTAAAAATCTGGTTGATTATCTACTGCAATATGACAACAACACATAATCGCAGTGCTTAATTGCGGGAGTAATAATAATGAGTGAAGTAAATAACTATTTGGGTTTAGTCGGTATTGAGTTTACCGAGTACGCAACACCTGATGCTGATTATATGGATAAAGTATTTACTGATTTTGGCTTCTCTAAGCTTAAAAAATTCAAAGGTAAAGACATTGTTTATTACAACCAAAACGATATTCACTTTTTACTGAATAACGAGCGTGAAGGTTTTTCTGCAGAATTTGCTAAAAGCCATGGCCCTGCTATTTGTTCAATGGGTTGGCGTGTTGAGAATGCGCAAAAAGCATTTGAAACAGCTGTAGAACGTGGTGCAAAACCAGCGACCGACTCAACGCATAAAAATATGCCTTACCCTGCGATCTATGGTATTGGCGACAGCCTAATTTACTTTATTGAACAATTTGGCGACAAAGGCACTATTTACGAAAGTGATTTTGAAGACTTAGAAACGCAAAATGTTGTAGAAGATAAAGGCTTTATCCGAATCGATCATTTAACCAATAACGTTTATAAAGGCACCATGGAAAAATGGGCTAACTTTTATAAAGACGTATTTGGTTTTACTGAAGTACGCTACTTTGACATTAAAGGTCAAAAAACAGCGCTTATTTCGTATGCACTTAAATCGCCATGCGGCACCTTCTCTATTCCAATAAACGAAGGTAAAGGTAACGATAACAACCAAATTGATGAATACCTTGGTGAGTACAACGGCCCAGGCGTTCAACATTTAGCGTTTTTAACAGATGACTTAGTAAGCTCTCTTGATAAGCTTGATAAATCAACAATTGCCACTTTAGATATTATCCCAGAGTACTACGATACTATTTTTGACCGTGTACCTTGGGTTGCTGAAGATAAAGAAAAAATTCGTGAGCATCAGATACTCGTAGATAGCCAAAGTGAAAATTGTTATTTATTACAAATTTTCTCTAAAAACTTATTTGGTCCAATCTTTATAGAAATGATCCAACGCGTTGATGATGGTGGCTTTGGTGAAGGTAACTTCCAAGCATTATTTGAATCAATCGAACGTGACCAAGAGCGTCGCG
>NZ_JACJDN010000087.1:0-9204 GCF_014163565.1 Pseudoalteromonas sp. SR45-5
CCAACCGAAGTTGGGTTTTTCAAGCAAATACTAAAAAGTTAAATTACTTCTTTTTAGCTGCTTTTTTGTTTGGTAAATCAGTGATTGAACCTTCAAAAATTTCAGCTGCAAGGCCGATTGATTCGTTCAATGTTGGGTGAGCATGAATTGTAAGTGCTAAGTCTTCACCATCAGCACCCATTTCAATACCTAAACCGATTTCGCCAAGCATTTCGCCCGCGTTAATACCGATCATAGCACCACCGATTATACGGCCACTTTCTTTATCAAAGATAAGTTTAGTAGAACCTTCAGTACGAGCAGATGCAATTGCACGACCAGATGCTGCCCACGGGAATACCGCAGTTTCAACTTTTAAGCCTTGCTCTTTTGCTTCTTTCTCAGTAACACCTACCCAAGCGATTTCTGGGTCTGTGTACGCTATTGAAGGAATACATTTAGGGTCGAAGAAATGCTTCTGACCAGAAATAACTTCTGCAGCAACATGACCTTCATGAACCGCTTTATGCGCAAGCATAGGCTGTCCAACTAAGTCACCAATTGCAAAAATATGGCTTACGTTAGTACGTAATTGCTTATCAACATTAATAAAGCCACGCTCATCAACGTTTACGCCCGCTTTTTCAGCATCAAGTAAGTTACCGTTTGGAGTACGGCCAACTGCAACAAGTACTTTGTCGTAACGTACTGGTTCTGCTGGTGCGTTTTTACCTTCAAACGTTACGTATAAGCCGTCTTCTTTAGCTTCAACACCAACAACTTTAGTTGAAAGCATTACGTTGAATTTTTTGCTTACGTATTTTTGGTAAATTTTAATAATGTCTTTATCAGCTGCTGGTACTAATTGATCAGCAAATTCTACAACATCAATTGCAGAACCTAGCGCACGGTAAACCGTACCCATTTCAAGACCGATAATACCACCACCAAGTACAAGTAGTTTTTCTGGTACGTCTTTAAGTTCTAATGCACCAGTTGAATCAATTACACGGTCATCTTCTGGGATGAAAGGTAAGTTAACTGGTTTAGAACCTGCTGCAATAATCGCGTTATCAAACGTGATAGTTGTAGCGCTGTCTGCGCCTTCAACTACTAAAGTATTGCTGCCAGTGAATTTGCCGTATCCAGATACAACTTTCACTTTACGCATTTTGGCCATGCCTTCTAGTCCACCAGTTAACTGGCCAACTACAGAATCTTTCCAAGTACGAACTTGGTCAAGATCGATTTTTGGTGCGCCAAAAGTAACACCGTGAGATGACATTTCTGCTGCGTCATCAATCACTTTAGCTACGTGTAAAAGTGCTTTAGAAGGAATACAACCAACATTAAGACATACGCCACCTAATGTTTCGCGAGATTCTACTAATGTAACTTCTAAGCCCAAGTCAGCAGCACGGAAAGCCGCAGAATAACCACCAGGACCACCGCCTAGTACAACAACTTGAGTTTTTAATTCGTTGCTCATGCTTTTACCTTAATTGTTTGAACGGGACACTGCCCTAAAATTTAACTGCCATGTTTCTGCAAGGCAGAAAGAGTGAGCAGCGCACAAAGTGATGCAATTCGTACAAAGATTGTATCATTGCAAATGGTAAAAATCCCAGCTAAAAACAACTGGCTGGGATTTGATTCTATTTATTTTATTGCGTATACCAATTTTACTAAACTGGTTACATCACCAACTGGCGAATATCGCTCATGTAACTTGCAAGAGTCACAGTAAAGCGTGCAGCTAATGCTCCGTCAATAACCCTATGGTCGTATGACATAGACAGCGGAACCATTAGTTTTGGTTCAAACTCTTTGCCATTCCATTTAGGTTTCATTTCAGATTTAGATACACCTAAAATAGCAACTTCTGGCGCATTAACAATCGGCGTAAATGCCGTACCGCCGATACCGCCAAGGCTAGAGATAGTAAAACAGCCACCTTGCATATCAGACGATGTAAGCTTACCGTCACGTGCTTTAACAGATACTTCCATTAGTTCACGTGATAATTCAATAATGCCTTTTTTATCAACATCTTTAAACACTGGCACTACTAAACCATTTGGCGTATCAACAGCAACACCGATGTTAATGTACTTCTTAAGAATTAAACTTTCGCCGTCGCTAGACAGTGAAGAGTTAAATGTTGGGAAGTCTGCAAGTGCTTTAGCCGCTGCTTTCATCACAAACACAAGTGGTGTGATTTTAACGCCAAGCTTTTTCTTCTCGCTAAGTGCATTTTGCTCTTTACGGAATACTTCAAGGCTTGTGATATCAGCTTCATCAAACTGTGTAACATGTGGGATTTGTACCCAGTTACGGTGTAAGTTTTTACCTGATAGCTTTTGAATGCGAGACAGTTTTTTCTCTTCAATTTCACCAAATTTAGCAAAATCTACTTTAGGCCATGGAATAAGACCAAGCTCACTACCACCTGCGCTACTACCTGCAGATAATTGACCAGATTCAACTTGCTTAACTAGGTTTTTAACGTAGTTTTGCACGTCATCTTTAACTATACGGGCTTTGCGACCAGTGCCCTTAACGTTAGCTAGGTTAATACCAAACTCACGCGCTAAACGGCGAACAACGGGTGATGCATGAGCATACGCGCTATTTTCTGTGAAGCTTTCATTACTTGCTTTTGCAGGTGCTGCTTGAGCCGGTGCTGACTCAGTTTTAGCCGCTGCTGCAGGTGCTGATTTTTCAGCTGGTGCAGATGCTGCTGGCGCACTGCCTGCAACTTCAAATACAAAAATTAATGAACCAGTCGATACTTTATCGCCAGCGGCTACTTTAATTTCTTTAACTGTACCTGCAAATGGAGCTGGTACTTCCATTGCAGCTTTGTCGCCTTCAACGTTTAAGATTGATTGATCTTCTGAAACCTCGTCGCCAACGGCAACCATAATTTCAGTTACTTCAACTTCATCGCCACCAATATCAGGCACATTAACTTCTTTAGTGCTTGGTGCTGAACTTGCTGTTGAGCTCTCAGCTGGCGCTTCTACAGGAGCCGACTCTTTAGCCGGTGCTGCAGATTCACTTCCTGCTACTTCAAAAACAAACACTAACGAGCCAGTTTTAACTGTGTCGCCAGCGGCTACTTTAATTTCTTTAACTGTACCGGCAAATGGAGCTGGAACTTCCATTGCTGCCTTATCGCCTTCCACGTTTAAGATAGATTGCTCTTCTGAAACGGTGTCACCAACAGCAACCATGATTTCAGTTACTTCAACTTCATCATCGCCAATATCTGGTACAGTTACTTCTTTAATTGAAGAACCTGTAGAAGCAGCTGGTGCTGCTTCTTCAGATTTAGCTGGAGCAGCGGCTGATGTATTTTTCTCATCAGTGCCTTCACTCTCGCCTTCAAACAAAAATACTAAAGAGCCTGTTGTAACGGTGTCGCCAACGTTAACTTTAATCTCTTTTACAGTCCCCGCTTGAGAAGCAGGTATTTCCATTGATGCTTTGTCGCCTTCAACATTTAGTAATGATTGGTCAACATCTACTTTATCGCCAACGCTTACTAATATTTCGGTTACTTCTACTTCGTCGTCACCAATATCAGGTACTTTAATTTCAATACTCATTGCAAACCTCTTATGCGTACAGTGGGTTAAGTTTGTTAGTGTCGATGTTGAACTTTTTAAGTGCTTCAACAACTACTGACTTCTCAACTTCACCGCGTTTAGCAAGTTCAGATAACGTAGCAACAACAACGTAGCTTGCGTTAACTTCAAAGTGACGACGTAGGTTTTCACGGCTATCAGAACGACCGTAACCATCTGTACCTAACACTTTGTAGTTGCTGCTTGGAATGAATGAACGCGCTTGTTCTGCGTAGTTTTTCATGTAATCCGTTGCTGCAACAGTCACAGAGTCGTTTAATACGCTTGTGATAAATGCTGTTTTTTGCTCGCTTTCAGGATTAAGCATGTTGAAACGCTCAACATCTTGACCATCACGCGTTAGCTCATTGAAAGATGTTACTGAGTAAACATCTGATGCAATACCATATTCTTCGCTTAAGATTGAAGCAGCTTTGCGCACTTCAGTCATAATAGTACCTGAGCTTAATAGCTGTACGTTGGCTTTTTTACCTTCGTAACTTTCAAGCTTGTAAATACCTTTACGAATACCTTCTTCAGCGCCTTCTGGCATAGCTGGCTGATGGTAGTTTTCGTTCATAAGCGTTAGGTAGTAGTAAATATTTTCTTGGTCGTCACCGTACATACGACGAATACCGTCTTGTACAATAACAGCCACTTCAAACGCGTAAGTTGGGTCATAAGAAACACAGTTAGGAACCGTGTTTGCAAGAATGTGGCTGTGACCATCTTCGTGTTGTAAGCCTTCACCATTTAGCGTTGTACGACCCGCTGTAGCACCTAATAAGAAACCACGTGCTTGTTGATCGCCCGCCATCCATGCCATGTCGCCAACACGTTGGAAACCAAACATAGAGTAGTAAATGTAGAATGGGATCATTGGTAAATCGTTAGTGCTGTATGAAGTTGCAGCAGCAACCCATGACGACATAGCACCTAACTCATTGATACCTTCTTGCAATACTTGACCTGAAGTTGCTTCTTTATAGTAAGAAACAATATCACGATCCTGTGGCGTGTAGTTTTGGCCATGCGGGTTATAAATACCGATTTGACGGAATAAACCTTCCATACCAAATGTACGCGCTTCATCTGCAATAATTGGTACGATATTTTTACCAATGCCTTTATCTTTTAATAAGATATTAAGTGCACGAACAAAGCCCATAGTAGTAGATATATCACGCTTTTGCTCTTCAAGTAGTGGCTTAAATGCATCTACTTCTGGCAACGTAAGTTTTTCACTAAAACGTGGAATACGCTTAGGTGTGTAACCTTTAAGCTCATCACGACGCGCATGTAGGTACTTGTACTCAGGTGAACCTTCTTCAAGCTCTAGGTATGGTAATTCTTTTAATTGCTCTTCAGATACTAAGTCATCAAGACCAAGGCGTGAACGTAAATGTGCAACATGCGACATGTCCATTTTTTTCACTTGGTGCGCAATGTTTTTACCTTCAGCTGCTTCACCCATGCCGTAACCTTTTACAGTTTTAGCAAGAATTACAGTTGGACGACCTTTTGTCTCTTCTGCTTTTTTAAATGCAGCAAATAGTTTTGATGGCTCATGACCACCACGCTTAAGCGCAAAAATTTCATCATCTGTCATATCTGCAACAAGGGCAGCTGTTTCAGGGTAGCGACCAAAGAAATGCTCACGCACGTATGCGCCATCTTTAGCTTTGTATGTTTGGTAATCGCCATCAATTGTTTCGTTCATCAATTGTAGTAATTTACCTGTTGTGTCTTTAGCAAGCAGAATATCCCAACCGCTGCCCCACACTAGTTTAATTACGTTCCAGCCAGCGCCTTTAAACAAGCCTTCTAACTCTTGAATAATTTTACCGTTACCCATAACTGGGCCGTCTAAACGCTGTAAGTTACAGTTAATTAAATAACAAAGATTATCTAGTTTTTCACGTGCAGCGAAAGAAATAGCACCACGTGATTCCGGCTCATCCATTTCACCGTCACCTAAAAACGCATATACACGTTGGTTTTTAGTGTCTTTTAAGCCACGACCATCTAAGTATTTTAAGAAGCGTGCTTGATAAATTGATGAAATAGGACCTAAGCCCATTGATACCGTAGGGAACTGCCAAAACTCAGGCATTAACTTAGGGTGTGGGTACGATGGTAAGCCTTCGCCATCAACTTCTTGGCGGAAGTTATCTAGTTGCGCAGCCGATAAACGACCTTCAACAAATGCTCGTGCATAAATACCTGGAGAAATATGACCTTGGTAATAAACTAAGTCACCACCGTCTACATCATTTGGTGCTTTAAAGAAGTGGTTAAAACACACTTCATAAAATGCAGCAGATGATTGGTAAGACGCCATATGGCCGCCTAAGTCGAGATCTTTTTTAGATGCACGTAGAACGATCATAATCGCGTTCCAACGTATAATTGAACGAATACGACGTTCAAGATTTACATCACCTGGGTAAGCAGGCTCTTGATCTACAGGAATAGTATTAACGTAGTTCGTGGTAATACCCGTTGGCATATCAACGCCGTCTAAACGGGCTTGCTCTAATACTTGCTCAAGTAAAAACTGAGCTCGTTCAACACCTTCTTCGCGCACAACTGATTCAAGAGCTTGTAACCACTCTTGTGTTTCTAGCGCGTCTACGTCAATTTTATTGACTTCAGACATATGGAGGTTTCCTTATGTTTAAAATACGAATATTGTTAATTTAATATCACAGCTACTTAATTTGTGTGTTCAAAGTAGTTATGTACTAACTTAATTTTGTTTAGTGCGTCTTAAACTACGTTCAATTCGCGAATGCTCTTTGCCTGCTTCAAGTAGTGCTTCTTCGATAAATGCTAAGTGCGCATTACTTGCTAAACGGGCTTGTTCTGGATTACCGTCAATAACGGCATCCATTAATAAACGCCTGTGTTGGGCTAACTGACTGCTAATATCTGACTTTTTTAATAGAACAGTTAAATTTTGCAATACATTTTGCTCAAGCAGCGCTTTCATACCTCTAACTAAATGCAGTAACACCACATTATGCGAGGCTTCTGCCACGCTAAAGTGAAATGCATTAATTGCTTTTGCTTTTTGCTGTAAATCATCATTAACTAAGGCAATTTCATCAAAGCTTTGTTTTACTTTGCTAAAATCGTTGCTGGTCCCGCGCAGTGCTGCGTAGTAAGCAGCAATCCCTTCTAATGCATGACGAAATTCAAGTAAATCAAACTGCGACTCAGGGTGTTTACTAATCAAATCAAAAAGTGGATCAGTAAGCCCTTCTTCGAGCTGATTTTTTACAAACGTGCCGCCACCTTGGCGACGCGTAACTAAACCTTTCGCTTCTAATTTTTGAATTGCCTCACGTAGTGACGGGCGAGACACTTCAAATTGCTTTGCTAGTTCACGCTCTGGTGGCAACTTTTCACCTGGTGCTAACGAGCCTTCAAGAATCATATTCTCGAGTTGCTGTAAAATAACATCAGATAACTTTGCTGCTTTGATCTTTAAAGACATGAATCAACGTCCGCGTTGTATAAATACCAAGAGCCCATAAAGCGGGGCTTTAAGTAGTATGATTTACCCAAAAGGTAAATTGGTCATACCAAAAATTTTCAATACGGTATCAAAAACCTTATTAGCTGTCAATTTACAGGTAATTTGAGCAATTAAAGTAGCGTAACGCATTTTGAACGAAGATTAAACAATGCGCAATTTACAAAAATTGTTATAACGTATTTGGGATGAAAACAATTGGTCTGACCAGAATAAATTAGAATATTAGCTCTATTTTATTGTACTTAAAAACTGCTGGGAGATATTAAAGCACCTTACATTGCATAAGGTACTTTATTAAAAAAGTATTAACTTAAGACAGCCCACCAAATAATGTAAGCAACGCTATAAGTACTAAGTAAAATAATACATTACGCTTAACAAGCTTAATCATACACGTGGCTTCGTAGGTACAGCCGTAATAACGCTTTTCAATTTGCTCTGCAGCAAGTGCAGTACATGTTACTACTTCGCGATTTGGAGACTTAAAGTTAAGCACGTAACGTAGCCAACAACTTGTGCCTTTATTAAAGTTACCTATTACTAAATAACCAAAGCTGGTAATACGTGCAGGTAACCAGTCGAGCCAAAACAATAGTTTATGTATAAGTTTAAAACGCTTAGCAAATATTACTTTATGATCTTCTCGTACTAAATCAGCTAAAGTACGTACCAGTGCATATAAAACCGCACCTGGCGCGCCTAAAACAACAAACCAAAAAATAACCGCACAGTAAAATCTAAAATTTACCCACGCCAATGTTTGCCCAAAGGTTTCGCCACCATCTTGATCATCAGTACGCTTTTGACCTATTTGCAGCGCATATAAAGATGCAGCAGTACCATCATCTCGCGTTAAGGCATTTAAGTAAGACTTATATAAAGCACGCTGCTTGGCACAACCAAAGCAAACCAAAAGCACAGCAATATTAATAGCTAACTGCCATAGTACAAAATCAGATAAACAATAAATAAACGCTATTGCTATTACTGGAAGTAACAGCCAAATTAAAAAGCCCGGTACTGAGCTAAATAAGCCCTTATCACCAAGTAATTTATTAGAGCGATTTAAATAACCATTTGCGTAATAACTTATCTGCCAGTAATTAGACCGAGCCCCTAAACGCTCTAGTATTAATGCAATTATTATAGAAACTAAAATCATGGGAATAACTCTCTTAACTTAGTTGTTCAAGCATATTAAAAAACAATGGCCAATTAAAGCTACTGCCAGGATCTGTTTTACGCCCAGGGGCAATATCGCAATGCCCAACAATACGCGAAGGGGTAATTTTTGGATAGCGTTGCATTATAGATTTACTAATAATAGTTAATGTTTTGTACTGTGCTAAAGAATATGGAGCGGTGTCGGTACCTTCAAGCTCAATGCCAATGCTAAAGTTATTACAAGCAGGTACCCCCTCAAACTCAGATTGCCCTGCATGCCACGCGCGTTTATTAAATGGCACATATTGAATAATCTCGCCAGTACGTTTTATAAAACAGTGCGCTGACACTCTAAGCCCATTTAAATCACAAAAACTGGGGTGCGCATTACAGTCAATCTCACCCATAAACAGTGCATCAACGTATTCGGTGCCAAATTGCCCAGCCGGCAAGGAAATATTATGAATTACCAACAGCGAAATATCGGTATTTTCAGGGCGCTCATCAAAATGCGTACAGGGCCGCTGCGTTATATTAGCGGCAACTCCGCTTGAATCTATCTGCATTATTTTAATACCACGGTATACATAAACTTGATGCTAAAGGATTTATATAAAGAATGATAGCCATTGCGGTTAGCTAACATTCAGCTAGTAGCATTACTTTTAGTAGCCATGCTATATATGTAGGTGTAATAACCCCTGCTCATTTAAAAGCGCTTCTATTAGTTATTTAAACATAGTAAAATTTGCTTAATTTATTAACACTTATGAGCCTTCATATGTCAATTTCGCACACGCTTATTACTCAACTTGTCACCCTCGCCTTAGATGAAGATCTAAATTATCAATCTGCACAAGACGGCGACATTACCGCGCAATTGATCCCTCA
>NZ_JACJDN010000880.1:0-1269 GCF_014163565.1 Pseudoalteromonas sp. SR45-5
TTTAAAAAACAGCGGCTTTGTTATTGAGTAAAAATTTATATCGGTACTAATTTTTATCGACACATATAAATTTTACTTAAGTGTCGGTACTTTTAATGGCTAAGAGGTTAAGAGCGATTTATTAATTTAAAATCTTTAGGTACAGCAAATTTACTATCGCGAACGTCTTTCATTTCAACAGACTTTATTTCGTAAACATAGCGCACTACAGGATCTTTACGCCAGTGATCCATTACCATTTCTTTACCTTTATCCATTAGCCCACCAAGCAGTTGTGAACCAACTTCATCTAATCCGGCGCTGTAATCAACAGGTTTACGTGCGGTTTTACAGGCTTTCAATTGTTGTTTCCATTCAAGTTTAACTGAAATTGGGTAACCTTTAATAGTTGCTAATTTTTGGCCAATCTCACCAACGAACTGATTATCTTCGTTACTTATATCACCTGTAAATCCAGCAATAGCTTTATAAGCTTGCGCACCTAATAAGTTCATTAATGCATTGTCATCGCCAATAGCTTTAAGGTAGCTGTCTTGAAACTTCTCATGAACTTGTAATGCACGTTTAGTTTTTGCATTTTGCGCTGTGGTCCAAAAATCAAAAGTCACGATGTTTTTATCTTCTGCACCAGTGGTATCGTGGTAGCGGGTAGTCCAGTTAACAACGTACTGCTCTGTATCGAACCCATTAATTATTCGGCTTTTTCCCGTTTTATCTACAGCAAATGAATTCTCTTTCAAGTCAACACTACAACCAACTTCTTCGTATGTTTGATATTCTTCAGCATCTTCATCTTTCTCAAAAATGCTATCAGTAAAGCTTACTTCATCACAACCTGCCATAGGGCATTCGCTATATGTCTCGTCATCATAGTCAATGTAATAGCTTTTATTTTTAGGGGAATCAAAAACACGAGACTTATCAGAATTTGCCCAGCGCATTAGCCAGCTATCAAATGTATTTATTTCATGGATAACTCGCTTCGATTCACGAGTTAGTACAGTTTGCTTTCCTGTGTAGTCAGGTACATATAAACCATTAATTGCATACTCAGCCTTCAGTACAGAAGTTGGATTTAGTGGAGTTGTATCTTCTACTTTGGTACTAGCACATCCGGCAACAGCTAAAGCCACTACGATGAGTGTAAATGATTGTTTCATCTTCAGTTCCTTCTTAATTAAATTTGTACGAATTGTAAACCAATTGATTTATTTGTAAATAAATAGCGCGTTAAAATTGTGATTATTTTGGGAACGATTACTTGAGCTT
>NZ_JACJDN010000881.1:0-1268 GCF_014163565.1 Pseudoalteromonas sp. SR45-5
CCCACTATTTGGCAATTTATTTAAAAGTATTCGTAAACGCCAAGAGAAAAAAGAACTGATTATTCTAATCAAACCAACGGTTGTTATGCCAGATACTTGGAAAAAACAACAAGGTGAAAGCCGTCAGCTTTTAAAAACATGGTATGAAAACTAACTATGTATTTAAGCTTTTTTAATTTAAGTGAAATGCCTTTCACGTTAACCCCTAACACAGAGTTTTTTTGTGCACTTGAACCGCACCATGAAGCGATGCAAGTGTTAACAACAGCTATTGAAATGGGTGAAGGGTTTATTAAAGTCACTGGTGAAGTTGGGACTGGTAAAACGCTACTTTGTAGAAAGCTATTAAACCAACTTGAGCCAGATTACATTGTGGCTTATTTACCTAACTCTTATTTAAGCCCAGAAGAGCTTAGATGGGTGATTGCCATTGAGCTGGGTATGGATGTAGATAAAGCATTAGATCAGCAAGCACTAGGGCAGCTTATAAATCATCACTTACTCGACTTACAAGAAGATAATGAGCGTGTAGTGCTCTTGATAGATGAGGCGCAATGCTTGAGTTGGGAGACTCTAGAAGCGCTGAGATTATTTACAAACTTAGAAACAGAAAGTGAAAAACTAATTCAAGTTGTGTTATTTGGGCAACCTGAACTTGATGAAAAGCTGGCAAACAACAAAGTAAGGCAATTACGCCAACGTATCAGTTTTTCGTATAAATTACGGGCGATGACTGGCGCTGAGGTTGTTTATTATATTAATCACCGCTTACAAGTTGCAGGGTTTAATAGGCCTCCTTTATTTAATAATAGTATGGGGCTCAAAATTGCTAGAGCTAGCCGTGGAATTCCTAGGTTAGTTAATATTTTATGCCACAAAGCACTATTACAAGCTTACGGTGAAGGGTTAAATATAATAACAAATCGCCATATTCAACTTGCCATAAAAGATACCGAAGACTGCGCAAAGTATCGAACCGGACAATATTGGAGCTACAGTGCTTTAATGTTTAGTGTTTTAGCTATTGCTGCCATATGGGTATGGAGGCAGTTGTTATGAGCGTTATAAATAATATGCTTAAAAATATTGAGCAACGAGAAGCTAAACAAGTAAGTATTCAAGAAGGTATAAGTTTAAAGCCGATATATGATGTAAAAAATATTGCATTTAAAGCCGTAATTTTACTTATTATGCTAAGTGTCATTTTTTTAGCATACCTATATTTACCGACCGCCGACAAAAAAGAGACTCACGTTGAGTCTCTTTTT
>NZ_JACJDN010000882.1:0-1264 GCF_014163565.1 Pseudoalteromonas sp. SR45-5
ATTAAGTATTTATAATTGTTGTTGGTTTTTTATTATATATCAATAATCTTGTTCAGTTTAAGGTTATTTTAAAGTGATACATTTTATATTCCGACGCATGCTTAAATATAACTGGAGGGTTAATGAAGCTAATTTATGTAGACGATAATTTACCAGGGATCACTCGTAAACTTAAACATAAAAGTTGGCTTTACTTTGATCCAATCGGTAAGCAAATAAAAGAGCAAAATGTGATTGATCGTTTGAATGGATTGGCATTTCCGCCTGCCTATAAAAACGCTTGGTTTTGCCCAGAAGAAAACGGGCATATTTTAGCGACAGGATTTGATAGTAAGGGGCGAAAGCAATACCGTTACCATCCTGAATTTAGGGCGCAACAAGAAGCAAAAAAATACCAAGCATGTGGAGTATTTGGTAATAAACTCCCTTTGTTAAGAGCGCGTTTAGAAACAGACTTACAAGGCGATGAGCTTAATATTGAACGCACTTTAGCAGCAGTTGTAAGACTTATGGATTTAGGTGCGCTGAGGGTAGGTAACGAGCGTAACGTAAAGCAAAATAAAAGTTTTGGTGCGACAACATTACGAACACGCCATGCAAAACTCACGGGCAAAAATATTCAGCTAAAATATCGTGCCAAATCAGGTAAAGAACGTGAAGTAAATATAACCGACAGGGTGCTTAGCCATGTTATAAAAGACTTACAAGATTTACCCGGGCAGCATTTATTTCAGTATATAAATGAAGGTGAGCGCACAAATGTTACATCAAGTGAAATAAACCAATACATTCAGCAAATAATGGGCGAGGAGTTTAGTGCAAAACACTTTAGAACTTGGCGAGCAAGCGTTATTGCATTCAAACAATTAGCTAAAGCTAAAGGGGCGCTTAGTTTAAAAAACATGCTTGATAGCGTATCTGAGCAACTTGGTAATACTCCAGCTATAGCACGCAAATCTTATGTGCATCCCGATTTAATTACGCTGTGTAAAGAAGATGAAGATACTCAAACTGCGTGGAGAGAGTCTCTTTCATTACCACGAAAAACAAAGTACTTGAGTCGTTATGAACGTGGTTTTTTAGCTTTTTTAAAAGATTAATTGCCATAGCAACTTTACACACTTGAGCATAGTAATTACATATTCTCTAGTTTTATTTATTAACGTTTAGAATAAGATTTTTTAAAAAGTCATTAAATTTCAATTGTTTATTTTGAAACTTTAATTTGGCATTACCGTTGCACCTCCAGTGTACTACTTAGTGG
>NZ_JACJDN010000883.1:0-1259 GCF_014163565.1 Pseudoalteromonas sp. SR45-5
CGATTAACTCTTTGTTGCCTACATGGATGTAGGTAAGGGGCGTGAGCAGGACGCGGAAGCTTTGCTCGGTTTTTACTTATTCTTACATGGATGTAAGCCAGTAGAATAACGCAGGAGCAGTTACCGAGCCCACTAGGTTACAAACCTAGCGCCGCGATTTAATCTTCCTTGGATTGAACAAATTTCAATCCATAAAGTTCAACACGCCCTAGTAACAAATCAGTCATTTCGAGATGCTGTTTTTATTGCTATGATTGGACAAATTTTTCAAATGGATCAATTCCCCTATGTGGTTTAGTAACCTTATTTGTTACCGCTTTAAGCAAGACGTTTCATACACCCAAGAAGATTTTGATAAAGCATTAGAGCAAGATTTATTTCGCCCATGTACTGGTCAAGAGCTTGCAACATTTGGTTGGACGAAAGCGTTTGGAAAGCATGGCGAAACACTATCGCATTTTTCTCAAAAAAGTATTTTAGTTTGCGCAAAACGTGAAGAAAAAGTACTCCCAGCTTCTGTTATCAACGAACTAGTTGCTGAGAAAATTGATCAGATAGAAGCCGAAGAAAACCGCCCTGTTAAAAAGAAAGAAAAAGACGAATTAAAAGAAAACATTCTTCATACTCTTCTACCCCAGGCATTTAAAAAGTCGAGCTTACAATTTGCCTTTATTGACCAAGAAAATGGCTGGGTGGTTGTAAATAGTGGCAGCTTTAATAAAGCTGAAGAGCTACTGGCACTACTTCGTAAATCGTTAGGAACGCTCCCAGTTGTACCTGCGTTTGCTAACTACGACCTAGATGTATTCTTAACTGATTGGTTAACTAACTTTAGTACACCAGAAGGCTTTGCTATTGGCTCTGACGCTGAGCTTGAAGAAGCTGACGACAGCGGTGCACAAGTAAAACTAAAAGGCCATGATCTGGCATGTGATGAGGTTAAATCGCACTTAGAAAGTGGTAAACGCGTAACTAAACTGGCACTTGATTGGCAAGAACGCCTCAAGTTTATGCTGCAAAACGATGGCTCTATCAAGCGTTTAAGCTACTCTGAAACTCTAAAAGAAGAGAACGCAGATATTCCTAAAGAAGATATGGCTTTAAAACTTGATGCTGACTTTATTTTAGCTTCTGAGGAAATAAAGCAATTACTTGAAGAACTAACTGCTGGCTTAGGTGACGTTGAAGATTTAGAAAAAGCGTAAATACCACAACCTACATAAATATTTAAGCGCTTTGAAGCATTAAATAGACCCACA
>NZ_JACJDN010000884.1:0-1256 GCF_014163565.1 Pseudoalteromonas sp. SR45-5
TTTTGAAAGCAGCCATTGTTTGGCTTGCGGCAGAACCGTGGGTATTGATGATGAGTTCGACCAAGTTGAACCCTATGAAATTGATGAGCAATCGGGGTTATTTTACAAAGCAGAAGCGCCTGACGTTTTTTATAAAAAATGTGATAACAACGCTCAGTATCACGTATGCAATGGTATGGTTAATTTAGACACATTTATACCTGTTGCCGATAAAGACGAAGTGCTGTGTTTTTCGTGCCGCTTTAATGAAACGGTGCCCGATTTAAGTATTGTTGAACATATTCCATTATGGAAAAAAATGGAGACAGCAAAACGTCGCGCTTTGTATACATTAAAATCATTATCACTCCCTTTAAATACCACGATTCAAGAACCTGAAAGCGGATTAAGCTTCGATTTTATAGCAGACCGTAACGTAAGCGATCACTTTGTAAGCCCTATTATAGGTCAAGACGTTGTATTTACAGGACACGATTGCGGGCATATCACTATAAACCTAGCTGAAGCAGACGACGTAGCACGCTCTCAAGCTAAAATAGCAATGGGCGAGCGTTACCGTACTTTACTTGGCCATTTTCGCCATGAACTCGGTCATTATTATTTTGATCAACTAATCGCAAATTCACCAAAAAAACATGCTTTATGTAAGCAATATTTTGGTGATGACGAATTAGATTACCAGCAAGCGCTCGATACTCATTACAAGCAAGGCGCGCCAGCTAACTGGCATGAAACCTTTATCAGTGAATACGCAACTATGCACCCTTATGAAGACTGGGCGGAAACATGGGCGCATTACATGCACATTATCGATACTTTAGAAACAGCCAAAAACTTTTCAATTACAGGCTCAACAACAGGTAATGAGTTTGAATTAGATGAAGCAGACGAGCTTAGATTGCCACAAAGTGCATATTACTTTAATTCACAAACATCGATTGATGCTATTTTAGATACTTGGATGGAATTTTCGATCATTCTAAATTCACTAAATCGCAGCATGGGACTTGCCGATGCCTACCCATTTGTACTAACTCAAGCGGTGCGAACTAAGTTATCTTTCATCCATCATGCTATCCATAACAGGCTCAATTTAATGCCTGATTTACTAACATAAGAAGTAATTAATTGAGTAAGATAGTTTACTGTTTTACTCAGTAAACTATTAAAATAACTGCTAAAGAGACAGAAAACATTAGGGCGTGTTGATCTTTTCAAAGACTATATTCTATTAGTTTTAAATTTAGAATTTTGGG
>NZ_JACJDN010000885.1:0-1249 GCF_014163565.1 Pseudoalteromonas sp. SR45-5
GGCGATAATGAAATAATGCCTAAAAAAGTTCATCAAAGTAGCATTCGAAAAGCACTCATTAATTTGATCATGCTTATTACAGCTATTTGCTTATCGTTATCTATTTCTATCTCTACGTATTTAAGCGTGAAAGAACAAAAGCAATTAATAGTTAATAAGCTTGTTATTCTTTCTGAAATTGTAGCTTTTGATGCTGGGCAATCGGTAATTGAAGATGATCGTAAAACAGAAGAAAAACGCCTCAAGTCATTTGAAAAGATCCCTCTTGTAAAAAACATACATATTTACTCAATAGAAAAAGCATCCCAAAAGCCTGTTTTCTTTATTAGCTTTAATGCTAAAAAAACACCTCCTGTGCCACTGAGAATAGACAGTGTAGAAGAGCTAAAAACACCACGAATTACGAGTGACCATATTGAGCTAACCCGCCCTATTTACGATAACGAACAAGTAGTAGGTTATGTGTATATGCGAGGAAGCCTCGAGAGTTTAGAGGTTTATATTGAGAGAAAAATATTAATAGACGTGTTATTAACATTATTAATTCTGGCGGTTGTTTACTTTATTGCTATTAAAGTTCAACGACGTATAGCTAAGCCAATAGAGCAATTAAGCATGTTATTGCAGGATGTGTCTAAAAATCATAACTACGATGCACGCGCACCAATAACTGATGTAAAAGAAATAAGTGCTCTTTCAAATAGTTTAAATATCATGCTTACGCGTACAAAAAAACAACTTGAACGCCACGAAAAAGATAAGCAAGAAATCAAACAACTAAACCTAAGCCTTGAAGAAAAAGTAAACCAACGAACAATCGCCCTTAGAGAGGCAAATCAAGAGCTTTTATCAACTCTTGAGCGGATGCATCAATACCAAACACAAATTGTTGAAAACGAAAAAATGGCATCTTTAGGGCAAATGGTTGCTGGTGTTGCCCATGAAGTTAACACACCAATAGGGCTAGGTATTACCGGTTCTACGTTACTTAGAGATAAACTAGCAGACATACAGCAAAGCTTTGATGACAAAAAACTTACCTCAAGCCATCTAAAACGCTTTATAGATGAAGGTATTGAAAACTTAGATTTAATTTACCGCAACTTAAATCGTGCAGCTGACCTTATATCTAACTTTAAAAAAGTAGCGGTTATTCAAGATGACGGTGTAAATACCTATATTAATGTGCACAAATTAATAAGTGATGTTTTAACATCGATTCAATCTGAATTATTGCCCAAAAAGCCTG
>NZ_JACJDN010000886.1:0-1247 GCF_014163565.1 Pseudoalteromonas sp. SR45-5
GTCCATAATTTCGAGCACTTGGTAAAAATGATGCAACTCTTCTTTTATCAACAATACCATTTTATCAATTAAATCTTGTCCATATGGCGAATTAGATTTAGGAATTATTGATTTAGTTAGCTTATTTTTAGCGGCGAGATCACGCCAATTTCCTTCACGCTTATAAATAAGCGTTTCAAATGGCTTTAGCCACTCGAGTAAGGCATCACTGCCCTCTTTATCAACAGCGTATTTACGTATTAAAAACATCGCACTTTGAGCCGCTTTTAACTCACAAATTAAGTGATCGATTAAGATTACTGATAAGTTCTCTTTTTTAATTGCCTGCTCCACCCACTGCTGTGGGGTTGTACACACTAAAAAGTTATTGATCGGCTCTAAAAGTTGGCTATGTGGCACGTTGACTGCTCATTACTAAATAAATTTGATATGCCATTATTTTAACACGAAATTTTGTTTGGGATAAATCAAAGCCCTAACCTGTGCAAAAATGTTAATAGTGAGTTAACTTGACTTTGCAAAATAAGTGAACCATAACTGTACGTAGACTGTATAAAAATAAACCAACCAAAACAGTAATACGTTCCTTTTATGGAGTAAGCACTATGATACTAAATCACCTCTGGGGCATTTATGCTCACCCACTTGAAGAATGGCAAACAATAGATAATCGCCATGAAAGTCTAACCTATAGTTTGTCGCATATTTTACTGATTGCTTTGTTTCCTTCAATAATGGGTTATTACTCATCTGTTTATTTAGGATGGAGTATAGGCGCAGGCGATCCTGTATTTTTAACGCACGATAGTGCGCTATTAATTGCAGTTGCAATGTATTTTGCTTTAATAGCGGGTGTTTTTGCATTGGCGTATTTGGCTCATTGGATGGCCGTTACATTTGGCTCTAAGCCTACATTTACACAAACACTTGAACTTGCAGCTTATACTGCAACACCTGTGTTTATGTCGGCGCTTGCCGCCTTTTGGCCTGTACTTTGGTTTGTAGTGTGTATTGGAATTATTGCACTAGCTTACTCGGTCTACTTACTTTATACCGGCGTACCAATACTTATGCATATTCCAGAAGAGCGTGGCTTTATTTATGCCAGCTCGGTTGTAACGTGTGGATTAATATTACTAGTTATTATTTTAGCTGTAACAGCTATGCTTTGGACAAATGGGATTGTTACTCCAATGTTTACTTAATAAAGTTTAGCTAAAAAAGAGTCGTGTTTGATAGAAATGTTC
>NZ_JACJDN010000887.1:0-1247 GCF_014163565.1 Pseudoalteromonas sp. SR45-5
TGCATATTTTAAGTATAAAGTGTTTCATCGATTGTTAATGCAAAAACTACTTTATTTTGTAAGTGCTAATTCGAACTATAAATACCGGAAGGGAAATGGCTCTAAATGATAAAATAATAAGAAGTTCTTTTTGGAGTTTTGTTGGTAGCTCGTGTTACCAACTGTCTGGACTGATTATTTTTGTTGTGCTGTCTCGTTTGCTTTCTCCTATTGATTTTGGGACAGCTGCACTTGCCATTGTTTTTGTTGAGTTAACTAATACAATTGTAAGATATGGGCTTGTAGAAGTGGTGGTACGTAATAACGGTGAGATAAATAACGAGAACGATATTTTTTACGCAACATTAATGATTGGTTTTGCTTCAACATTATTTTTTGTTATATCAGCTCCTTATTTAGAAATACTCTTTGACGCGCCAGGACTTGCAATTTCATTACAAATGCTATCAATAGTACCTGTAATGCAAGCTTTATCAACAGTACCTGAAGGCTTACTTAAGCGAGATTTTAAATTTAAAGCACTTGCTATAAGGCTATTGTTTTCGTCATTACTTTCGGGTGGTGCAGCTATTTATTTTGCTTATGCAAGTTATGGCGTTTATAGCTTAATAATCCAGAAAATAATATCTGTTTTTTTATCATTATTACTAGTCTGGAAAGCTATTAGTTGGAGGCCAAACTTAAACCTAACATTAGCTGATCTTTTAAATACACTAAAGCAAGGCCAACCTATACTGTTAAGCTCTTTAATTGGACAGGGTATATTTAGATTTGTTGAACTTATAATAGGCTTTTTTTTAGGCGTAGTAGCGTTAGGCTATTTTAAAATTGCAGGTAAACTATTAGACGTTATTGTGCAGTTTACAATAAGGCCTATTGTTGATGTATCTTTTTCAGCATTTGCTAATTTACAAAGCAATGCTAATGAGCTCGAAGCTTGTTTTACTAAATTTATTACAACTACGGCATTATTTGCTTTACCTATATTTGTTGGTGGCTTTGTTATAGGTGAAGAAATGGTGTACTTAGTTTTTGGCGATAAATGGGCTGAAAGCGGAATCATATTTTCTATTTTGTGCTTAAGCGGTTTTAGCGCTTCACTAAATTACTTTTTTGCACCGTTGTGTCATTCAACACATAACTCACATATTCCGTTTAGGTTACGTATAGTTGAGTTTATAGTTGTTATTGGGCTTGTTAGTATTTTTTCTCAGTATTCAATTTACCAAGTTGCGTATTCTAATGTT
>NZ_JACJDN010000888.1:0-1241 GCF_014163565.1 Pseudoalteromonas sp. SR45-5
ATAACGAGCCTGTAGATTAACTCGTTTTTAAATTTGTTTTATTGATAAACAAACCATAGCTGAGTTCCTATTTTGGTTCAATCGATTACTGTATTTTTACGCAGAATATAGAAGTGTTTGATATTGTTTTAATTGGCGTTTTGGAAGGGATTAAGGGTGGTTGAGTGGCTTTTATTTAGGGTAAAAGGGCTTACCCTTCTTAATGCATCGTGTTTTGCAGCTTTTCTATATTATGAACAAGACAATACAGTTGCCATTGCGCATTCACTTTCATTTGACCCCGTAAGGTCAATTTATTCATGCCTTTATTCACCGTAATATTCCCGAACACCGGTTCGATACACCCGAGTCGTTTGCTGTATTGTCGTCGACCTATGGGGCTGTCTATTTTTACTTTCATTTTGTCGATATAGCTTAGCTTTTTGCGTGATTCATTATTTATAAACTGTACTTGTCGCCCCGTTTTAATGGGTGGCTTTCGCATGCATTGTTGTTGTAGTGGGCAGGTTTTACAGTCTCTTAAATAACCACAGAATCGCGTGTATTGTTGGCTATGGCTGTTTACATTGACCCCGCTTCGCCACATGGCATTGCCTGCAGGGCAGCGGCATGTTTGCGTTGCCTCATCATAATGAAAATCGTCTGAGGTAAATAACCGAGGCTTGCCTTTGCTGCGTTTTAGTCGGCGCTTTTCTTGCTCCGTTTCGTATGTTTCGCTGGCTTTAAACAGCGGATTTCGTTTTCTAAATTGGTTATCTGCAATGTACGTATCGAACCCACTTTGCGCCATAAATCCAAGATTCACTTCGCTGTTAAACCCACTGTCTGCAGTGAATTTAATAGTATGTTCATCTGCGCGTTTTTCTGTATTGAGTTTAGCGAGTTGCTGTTTTAATTGTGCAACAGCTGGCTGTAAAGTTTGTTGTTCGCCCACTGAACCCCATGCTTGTGCTTGCAGGATGATTTGGTGTTTATCGTCATTAATAGCGATGCCGTTGTAGCCTTGGATTGTGCCTTTTGAGGTAGTCATTTTTGCACTATCTGGATCAGTGATATTACTTTTAACAGGCTTGCCTTTACTGCCTGTTTTTTCTTTGTGAGTGGCTAAGAACTCGGTAATTTTACCTGCACTTTTATCTAGCTTTTCTTTTTGTTTTAAATCCTGAGTTATCAATTCTTCGCCCAGCCCATCTTGTGATTGGTGGCGTTCAATAATACGTTTGCTTGCGCGTTCTAGTTTT
>NZ_JACJDN010000889.1:0-1241 GCF_014163565.1 Pseudoalteromonas sp. SR45-5
TGCCTTACTTTGCTTAACCACTTTTAATAGCCATGCAGTTACATACCTATCGGCTAAAGCCATGATTGATGTTAAAGATGGCAAGCTCATTAAATCGCCCTTAATTACTATAGATGATGGCGTGATCACTAATGTTGAACAAAATAAAAAACCAACGCTAACTAAAGATGATAAACATATCCAACTCCCTGATTTGACCCTTATGCCTGGTTTAATGGATATGCATGTGCATTTAACGAGTGACCCTACGGTGCCGCGCAGTGAACGTTTAGGCCAGTCAGTTCCTAGAATGGCGATTAAAGCGGCTCATTTTGCTAAAAAAACCTTAGAAGCTGGATTTACAACAGTACGTAATGTTGGCGCAGAAGGTTACAGCGTCATAGCCGTGCGTGACGGCATAAATGCGGGTGACATAGTTGGCCCTCGTATTTGGGCTGCAGGCCCATCACTCGGCATTACTGGCGGGCACTGTGATAACAACCGCCTACCTCCTGAGCTTAAATATACTTCAAGTGGCGTCGCAGACGGTCCATGGGCTGCGCGTATAAAAGTACGCGAAAATATTAAATACGGGGCAAATGCTATTAAGTTTTGCGCCACAGGTGGAGTATTTTCAAAAGGGACTAAAGTAGGTGCACAGCAGTATTCTTTTGAAGAAATGAAAGCCATTGTTGATGAAGCCCATATGCGAGATTTACCAGTAGCTGCTCACGCACACGGTACAAGCGGTATAAAAACAGCCATTAAAGCAGGTGTTGATAGCGTAGAGCATGCCAGCTTTTTAGATGACGAAGCGATAGCGCTTGCCAAAGAGCATGGAACTTGGCTTTCTATGGATATTTATAACACCGAATACACACTCACTTATGGCGAGCAAAACGGCGTAGACGAAGAAAACCTAAATAAAGAGCGCCAAGTTTCTAAAAGGCAACGTGATAGCTTTAGCCGCGCTGTAAAAGCGGGTGTTAAAATGGTCTTTGGTACCGATGCAGCAATTTACCCGCACGGAGATAATGCAAAACAGTTTAGTCGCATGGTTGAATTTGGCATGACAGAACTACAAGCCATTCAAGCATCAACTATTAATAGCGCTAAGTTATTAAAAATGGATACTCAGTTAGGACAAATTAAAACCGGATTTGCAGCTGATATAATTGCGGTTAAAGCAAATCCTCTTAAAAGTATTAAAACCTTAGAGGCAGTACCTTTTGTAATGAAAGCAGGAGTTGTTTATAAAAACC
>NZ_JACJDN010000088.1:0-9176 GCF_014163565.1 Pseudoalteromonas sp. SR45-5
ACTTCATAAATAATTGGTAGTAAAGCCAAGGCTCAACGAGTTGTGAGTTTAGCCAATCTAGCCTAATTGTTACTCATTTGAGTAAACAATAATTTCATCAGAATTTGGTAATTTATAAAATCCAACATTTTTTGATTGCTTACCAATGAAATCAATAGCATATTTCATCTCTGCAATTGTTCTTACTGTAGAAAATTTATCTTTAAAACATGCTGAGAATTCGTATGTGAAAGATGTTGACTGATCATAACCTCCCAGCTCTAAAAGGTTATATTCAGTAAAGGGATCTGGTCCTAAAACTTGATGAGAGGTAATAAAAGGCACCCTAGAGTCTTGTGATTTCCAATCATTCAAGCATTTAGCTTCAACATTGCTTGCTAATAAATAAATGCTTTTATCCTTTTTAGAGTCACTTATAAAGATAGTTATAAAAACCAAATTTATAATAAGTGATGCAAACAAAATTAATTTTAATATATTTCTATTATTCACTTTAACTCAGCTCTTTTATCGCTCTACTTATCCCATCTAAACTCAGCGCATACATGCGGTTGTTCATTAACTCTTTTATAAAGCCAATTGATTGATAGTACGGCCAGTGTTCAACTGGTTGTGGGTTGAGCCAGGCGACTTTATCAAAGTGGTTTGTTATACGTGATAACCATGCACTGCCGGGCTCTTCGTTGTAATGTTCTACCGAGCCGCCAGGGTAGGCTATTTCATATGGGCCCATAGTGGCATCGCCAACAAATATTACTTTGTAGTCGCTGGTAAATTTATTAATCAGCGTCATGGTGTCAATCACGTTTGTATGTCGGCGCGCGTTGTCTTGCCAAACGTGCTCGTATAAACAGTTATGAAAGTAGTAAAACTCTAGGTGTTTAAACTCGCTGTGAGCGGCGCTAAATAATTCTTCGCAGGTGTGGATGTAGTCATCCATTGAGCCGCCAATATCAAACAGCATCAATACTTTTACTGCATTGTGGCGTTCGGGTGCCATTTTTACATCAAGCATGCCGCCTTGTTTTGCAGTAGCGCGAATAGTCTCGTTTAAATCAAGCGTGTCGCTTGCGCCTGTGCGGGCAAACTTACGTAACTTTTTAAGGGCGAGTTTGACTGTGCGCGAACTAATTTCTCTGTCGGTGTCGAGGTTTTTGTATTCTCGTTTATCCCACACTTTTACTGCTTGGCGGTTACGATTGCCGTCTTGCCCTATACGCACACCTTCTGGGTTATAGCCGTATGCACCAAAAGGTGATGTGCCGCCAGTACCTACCCATTTATTACCGCCAGCGTGGCGTTTTTGTTGCTCTTCTAAACGCTCTTTTAGGGTTTTCATAAGCTCGTCGAGTCCGCCCATGGCTTTAAGCTGAGCTTTTTCTTCATCGCTTAGTTTTTTTTCAAACTCTTTACGTAGCCAATCTTCAGGTAAGTTGTGTTGCTGCTTTAAACTCTCGAGCAAATCAAGATCGGCAATACCGCTAAAGTAGTCGCTAAAGGCTTTATCGAATCGATCAAAATGCGTTTCATCTTTTACCATGATGGTGAGCGCTAGATGGTAAAAGGCGTCTACGTCGGCAAATATAACGCCTTTTTTTAAGGCGTTTATTAAGTCGAGTAACTCGCGCAGGCTTACCGGTAAACGGTATTTACGCAGCGTGAAAAAAAACTGTACTAGCATGTTTGGGCCTGTTTATCTTTCGAGGTTAAATTTGCAGCAGTGTGTTTGGTATTTAGGTAAGGCAGAGCCTATGTAGTGTGGTTATTCCCCATAAATAGGCGATAACACAGCATAAATACAAAACACGCGCTGCCTGAAGGTTCGTCCTAGGGACGATTAACTCTTTGTTGCTCGGCTTTTACTTAGCCCACTAGGTTACAAACCTCGCGCCACGATTAAATCGTCCCTAGTTAGAACAAATTTTAATCCTGAAAGGTCAACAGGCCCTAGCGGCTCATAAATGCGAGCTTTTCGATTAGGCTTATATCTTGCTCATTTTTAAGTAATGCGCCAAACATGGGCATTAAACCGCCTTTTTTAGCTTTGTCGTGCAGTGTTTTAGCGTCTATGTCTTCAGCCATTAAAAGCTTTAACCAGTCGAGTAATTCGCTGGTGGAAGGTTTCTTTTTAAGGCCGTTTGCTTCGCGCAGGTTAAAAAACACTTCAAGTGCTTGGCGTACTAAATCCTGTTTAACGTTAGGGTAGTGCACGTCAATAATTTGCTGCATTTCGTCGCTGCTAGGAAAATCAATATAATGAAAAAAGCAGCGGCGTAAAAATGCGTCCGGCAATTCTTTTTCGTTATTTGATGTGATGATCACAATAGGGCGCTCTTTTGCGACAATGCGCTCGTTAGTCTCATAAACATGAAACTCCATTTTATCAAGCTCAAGTAGTAAGTCGTTTGGGAACTCTATGTCGGCTTTGTCTATTTCATCAATCAAAAGCACTGGGCGTTTACCGTTGAGCTCTGCATATGTAAATGCCTGCCAAAGCTTACCTTTAACGATGTAGTTGCCAATATTGTGTACACGCTCGTCACCTAATTGACTGTCGCGCAGGCGCGAAACCGCATCGTACTCGTATAAACCTTGCTGCGCTTTAGTAGTCGATTTTATATGCCACTGAATAAGCGTAGTATCTAAGCTTTTAGCCAACTCCTCAGCCAGCATGGTTTTACCTGTGCCAGGTTCGCCTTTAATTAAAAGTGGTTTTTCGAGCATAATGGCAGCATTTACAGCTTGTTTAAGCGCGCTACTCGCTATGTAATTGTCAGTTGAATTAAATTGCACGGTGTACCCTTGTCTGGTCTGAGCAGTAAGTTATTTTGTTATAATGCCATAGTTAAGCAGCAGGTCCAATATAAGCAAAACGCTGTATGACCTCACCTTCTTTTTCAACAGTTTCTAAAAACATACTAAGTGGGCGCGCCCATATACCAAATTCACCATAAAGTGCTTGGTAAATCACAAGCTGTTCCTCGGTTTCGCTATGGGTGGCAACATGAATAACTTTATATTGCGGGCCTTTGTAGTGTTGGTATATGCCTGGTTTTAGGGAAAGTGGTTTTATTGCTGTAGTCATGTTTTGATCTCTTGTATAATTTGGCTTTGCACTTTTAATGTTAACTAATTTGCCAATACTATGAACTATATTTCTTTAGATGATTACAAAAAGGCGTGGGTTTTTCGCCACAAAGATTTACCTGTATCTGATGAAGACGCAGCAAAAATAAAGCCTATGAGCGACGAGCGCGCAGCCGTACTTTGGACAACCATGGTGAGCCGTGAGTTTGATCACCCTGATTTTTTTGAAGACACCGATTGGTGTGGTCAAGAAAAAAGCTTTAGCCAAGAAGTAGATTGGCAAGATGCGTGGGAAAATGGCGATGCGTTACCACCAGAAGCAATCTTAACGTTTTTAGATTGGGAAGCTAACACCACGGTTTATTTTTGTATGGCACGCGATAATATTATCGAAACGACGTTTGATGTATTTAAACGCAATTGGCAAAACTTTATGTTTTTAGCTGATGGCAGTTTATTGATTGGTAAAAAGCGTAATACGGTTGTGCAATTTTTAGAATCAGGTAAAGCAAAATTAGGTGAAAAGCCAAGCGCTTAAAATAGTGCGCTGCGCTTAAAAAATATTCAATACTGTGTTATAAAACATTTACCTGGATATTTTTGAGTACAGCTTTTGGTCGCTAAAAATCAGTCACTTGGTGCTCAACAGCAAGTTGAAATTTGGCAAACTGATGCACAAAAAGTGTTGTATGCACAATTGTGCAATGCGTTTTATCAGCGTGAGGTTCAGCGATTAGTTGCAGAGCCTAATGCCGATAAACTGCGCCGCCAGTTAAAAAGCCTACCTTATTATATTGAGCGAGCGGCAACGTTAGTTGCCAATGGTGACACGCCTTTTACGCTTGATGCACAAAATGGTACGTGGCTTGAAAAGCAAAAACCGACCCCACCCGATGTGAATGCTCAAGCTAATGAACTTTTTTATCAAACGTATGCCAAAGTGGGGCTTATAGTGCCCGTTATATTGCATGGCTACGATCAGGTGCGTCTTAGAATAGACAGTATCGATCAGTTAGGCGAAAATAAGCTGCATTGTAACGAGCTTGGATGGTTTGATTTTTTAGGAAATGGACTAGAGCAGCAAAATGCTCAGCTAATAAAGCCAAGTAAAGTGAGTTTAACCGCTGCATGTTGCGGGCATCAGTGGCAATTTTCGAAGCGTTGTATGCCGCGTGTTTTATCACTACGCGAAATGCTTTTAGCGGGTAGTATTAATTGGCGCAATTTAAAGCGCCCCTTAGCGTATTAAAGTTAAGGTATTTGGAATTTAAAATAAGGAGTGTTAAATGCGTATTTTTCAAGTTGGCTTACTGTGCTTAGCACTGTTTGTACAATACAGGTTATGGTTTGGTCATAATGGTTTACAAGACTACACACGACTAAAAGGTGCAGTAACGTCGCATCATCAAACCAACGAAAAACTCATTAAACGTAATAAAGTACTTAAAGCAGATATTGAAGACTTAAAGCTTGGCCAAGAAGGCATTGAAGAGCGTGCACGCAACGAATTGGGAATGATTAAACCGGACGAAACATTTATTCGTGTTTTACCGGGCAAACAATATGACAAATAAACAGACTATTGCAGCAATTGTACCTGCTGCGGGTGTTGGCAGTAGAATGCAGCACAATGCGCCTAAGCAATATATACAATTAGCCGGTAAAACCATTTTAGAACACACCTTAGCTAAACTTTCTCAATTACCTCAATTACGCACTATTGTTGTTGCCCTTAGCGACAGCGACCCCTATTTTGACGAACTCCCACTGCTTGATAATCGCATTGTGCGAGCCAGTGGCGGAAAAGAGCGAGCCGACTCGGTGCTCAATAGCTTGCTTTTTTTAGCGCCTAACCCACCAACATGGGTATTGGTGCATGATGCTGCTCGTCCATTAGTTAATATCAGTGATATAGAACGTTTAATTGATGAATGCATTAACGCTGATGAAGGCGGTATTTTAGCTAGCAAAGTAAAAGACACTATAAAACGCGGCCACACTCATGCCCTACAAACTGTGCCGCGAGATGATTTATGGCAAGCACTTACCCCGCAGTTTTTTAAATACGACGAGCTTAAAAATGCACTGCAAAACGCATTAGCAAGTGGGGCTACTATTACCGATGAAGCCAGTGCAATTGAGTGGGCGGGTAAACCGGTTAAACTTGTAGCAGGTCGTAGCGATAATATTAAAATAACCACGCCAGAGGATTTAGATCTGGCTGGATTTTTATTACATAAACAACAAAACGAGAGTGGATTATGATACGAGTTGGCCATGGTTTTGACGTACATAAATTTGGCGGCGAAGGCCCGTTAACTATTTGTGGTGAAAAAATTGATTACCCACAGGGCTTTTTAGCGCACTCAGATGGTGATGTTGCTATTCATGCATTATGCGATGCTATTTTAGGCTCACTTGCAATGGGTGATATTGGTAAGCACTTTCCCGATACGGCAAGCGAGTATGAAAATATCGATAGCCGTATTTTACTTCGCCATGTGGTGGGCTTAGCTAAAGAACAAGGTTATGTACTTGGTAATGGCGATGTGACTATTGTTGCTCAGGCACCAAAAATGTTGCCACATATTCAAGCTATGCGCGCTAATTTAGCCAGCGATTTAAATTGCGACCTTAGCCAAATTAACGTTAAAGCCACTACTACCGAAAAGCTAGGCTTTGAAGGGCGCAAAGAAGGTATTTCGAGCCATGCGGTGGTTATTATGAGTAAAGAGCTTGCGAGTACAAAAAACGCATGAGCGATTTAAATTATTTATACGGTGCACCGCTTTCTAAAGCTGATTTTAAAACCACAGCTGAAGACTTTATGGTTGATGAAGACTTAGGTATAGAATTTACCGGCAGTGGCGAACACGTGTGTTTGCAGGTGGTTAAAAAAGGCGAAAACACGCAATACGTTGCAAAGCTAATTGCACAGCGTGCGGGTGTTTCACCGCGAGACGTAAGCTATGCAGGCATGAAAGATCGCCACGGCGTGTGCTCACAGTGGTTTAGTGTAAAAGTACCAATTAAAAAGCCTATCGATTTTAGTGATTTAAATAGTGAGAGTATTTTTATTGTGTCGCAACAGCGCCACGACCGTAAGTTACGTACGGGCTGCCACAAAGGTAATAAATTTACTATTACGCTTCGTAACGTAACCAACCCTCTTGATATTTTATGTCGTATTAACGCAGTACGCGCAGGTGTGCCTAATTACTTTGGCGAGCAGCGCTTTGGGCATGGCGGTCATAACTTAGTTATGGCTGAAAAAATGTTTGCCGGTGAGCGTATTCGCGATAAAAAGTTGCGCGGTATTATTATTTCAGCAGCACGATCGCATGTATTTAATCAGTTAGTGAGCTTACGTGTAAAAGAGCATGGTTTAGCTAAAACAATGCACCGTGAAGTATTTATGCTCAGCGGCAGCAATGCATTTTTTGAAGATGCAATTAATGACGAAAACATAGAGCGATTAGCTACCGGCGATATTATGATGTCGGCACCTATGGTGGGAAAAAGCGAAAAAGGCTTAACCGAACAAGAAAAAATATGGCTTGCACCTTTCCAAACATGGTGTGATGGTTTAGGTGAGTTAGGCCTTAAAAATGAGCGCCGAATGCTGCGCTTAATTCCACAAAACTTAACCGTTGAAACACTTGATGAAACCACACTAAAACTAAGCTTTGGTTTGCCAAAAGGGTGTTTTGCAACCGCATTATTACGTGAGCTGGTGGATTACACTGATGCTAGCCCTCGAGAGCGCAAAGAAAAGGATAATGGCATAAATGAAGATACTGTTAAGTAACGATGATGGCGTAAATGCCAAAGGCATTGCGGTTTTATATCAGGCGCTTATACAAATTGCAGATGTAACCCTTGTTGCACCTGATCGCAACTGTAGTGGTGCGAGTAATTCTTTAACACTTATGAACCCGCTACGAGCGACTACACTCGAAAATGGTTTTATGTCAGTTAATGGCACACCCACTGATTGTGTACATTTAGGTGTAAATCAGCTAGCTGATGAAAAGCCCGACCTTGTTGTTGCAGGTATTAACCATGGTGCCAATTTGGGTGATGACACGCTTTATTCCGGTACTGTTGCCGCTGCAACTGAAGGTCGCCATTTAGGTCTGCCTGCAATTGCGGTATCGCTTTGCTCACATAATGGCGATCATTTTGAAACAGCCGCTGCTGTTACCGTAAATATTATTAAAGGCTTGGCTTCGCATCCGCTTCCAAAAGATCAAATAATAAATATTAATGTGCCAGATATTCCATTAAGTGAATTAAAAGGGGTGCAAGTAACACGTTTAGGTGCTCGTCATAAAGCTGAAACGATGACGAAACAAACCGATCCTTGGGGGCGTGATATTTATTGGTACGGATCGCTTGGCACCGAAAGCGATGCTGGTGAAGGCACCGACTTTTACGCAATTAATAATGGCTATGCCTCAGTTACGCCACTGAGTGTTGATATGACAGCTAAAGATAGCTTAAAGGCAGTAGGAGAATGGTTAGCCGATTTGGAGATTAATCGTGCTCGCTAATTATACCCGCAGTGCTAAAGCGCTTTCTGACTTACTAAAGCGTGAAGGTGTTGAAGATACGCAAGTACTTAGTGCTATAGCTGATATTCCGCGCCATATTTTTATAGATGATGTGCTAAAACACAAAGCCTATGAAAATACAGCGCTCCCTATTGGGCAAGGGCAAACAATTTCTCAGCCTTACATAGTAGCGCGCATGACAGAGCTACTTCGTTTAGCTGGTGTGCGCAATAAAGTGCTAGAAATAGGTACAGGATCTGGGTATCAAACTGCAATATTGGCCAAAACGTTTACAAAGGTTTACTCGGTAGAGCGTATTAAAACACTTCAGTGGCAGGCAAAAAGACGTTTGCAGCAACTCGATTTATATAATGTAACCATGAAGCATGGCGATGGTTGGCAAGGCTGGCAATCACAAGCGCCGTTTGATGGTATTATAGTGACTGCTGCGGCCTCTAAAGTTCCGCAAGATTTACTTGCTCAGTTGGCCGATGGTGGCGTGTTATTAACCCCAATTGGTGAGAGCGATCAAAAATTAGTAATGGTTATCCGCAAAGGCGATAATTATAAAGAGCATGTTATTGCTCCCGTTAGATTTGTGCCGTTAGTACCTGGCGATATTGAATAGGAATTCATTTTGAAGTTGTTTACCAAGTTATACGATATGGCCCTAGTGTGGGCAAAACACCGTCATGCGGAACGTTACTTAGCTGCTATGAGCTTTGCAGAATCAGTTTTTTTCCCGATACCACCTGATGTAATGCTTGCACCTATGTCACTTGCGCAACCAAACAAAGCATGGCGATTTGCAAGCTTTGCCACAATAGCATCGGTTATTGGTGGAGTGGTTGGTTACTTACTTGGTTTTTGGCTATTTGAACCCGTTGTAGAGCCATTGATTGCACAAATGCACTGGCAAGAAAAGTTTGATATAGCACTAAACTGGTTTAAGGATTACGGTGTTTGGGTTGTGTTTTTAGCCGGTTTTTCGCCTATACCATATAAAGTATTTACGATTGGCGCAGGTGTTTTACAAATGGCATTTTTGCCATTTTTAATAGCATCAGCCATTGGGCGCGGTGCGCGATTCTTTTTAGTTTCAGCCTTAATGAAGTGGGGCGGAGCTCAAATGGAGCGAAAATTACGTCAGTATATTGAAATACTTGGTTGGGGATTAGTGGTATTAATTGCGCTAGCTTACTTTTTATTGCGTTAAGCGTTAAAAATATCAATTTTCTAATTTAGGGGAAAAATACAATGAATAAACAGTGTTTACTGTATGTAACTATATTTATTAGTATTTTTCTCTTTGGTTGCTCTTCTCGCCATGTTCCTGCACCTGTTAGTAGCTTAAATAATAATGTTAATGATTTAGGTCATACTGTTAACATTAATGGGGTTAGCTATAAAGTACAAAAAGGAGATACGCTCTACTCTATTGCCTTTAGTGCTGGGCAAGACTTTAGGGAGTTGGCAAAAAACAATTCAATTCCATCACCTTACACAATTTTCCCTGGGCAAAACATCTCCTTACTC
>NZ_JACJDN010000890.1:0-1238 GCF_014163565.1 Pseudoalteromonas sp. SR45-5
CGTTAATATCTTATTCTAAATAAGTTATGCTAAAAGGGCCCTAAGGCCCTTTTTTGTTAAGTTAGAGGTAGTTATGATACAAACTCAAAGTAAAGATTTTGGGATGGTGGGCCTTGGCCTACGACGAGAAATGCTTGATGAGCTGCTTGAGCATGTACCTAATCAAGTAGACTTTTTAGAAGTTGCGCCAGAGAACTGGTTAAAACTGGGTGGACGCTTTAAAAAGCAATTTAAAACATTAACCGATGCTAATAATTTTGTGTGTCATGGATTATCACTGTCTATCGGTTCTCCCGAACCTCTTGATGTTGAATTTGTTAAGTCTTTAAAAGTGTTTTTTGAAGAGCACAATATAAAAATTTTTAGTGAGCACTTAAGTTACTGCTCCGGTACAGGGCATATGTATGACTTAATGCCCATTCCATTTACACAAGATGCCATAGCACATGTTGTACCTCGCATTAAACAAGTTCAAGACATACTAGAGCAGCAAATTGCGATAGAAAATGTTTCCTATTATGGTGCTCCTGGACAGCAATTATCAGAGCTTGAATTTACGAATATTATTTTAGAGCAAGCTGACTGCAAGCTTTTACTTGATGTGAATAACATTTATGTTAATTCGATAAATCATGGCTACAACGCGCAAGCATTTTTAACTGGGTTACCCTCTAATCGTATAGCCTATGGGCATGTTGCTGGCCATTATAATGAGGCTGATGACTTAATTGTTGATACACATGGCGCTGATGTGATTGATCCTGTTTGGGAGCTACTCGATAAAGCATACGAAGTGCATGGCGTATTTCCAACCTTGCTTGAGCGCGATTTTAATATTCCTACCATGAATGTTTTAACCAAAGAGTTAGCTATAATTCATGATCTACAGGCTAAACACTTTGATTCAACTGTTTCAAAACAACGAGCTTAATATAAGCCTTTATCAACATTAAAAGAGTGCCTAGTTATGAGCTTTATTGAAATACAAAACGAATTTATGGCGCATATTCGCGAGCCTCATAAAAATAAAAAGCCCAGCGGTATCGAAGACAGGCGTATGGCTATTTATCGCGACCTATTTTTTAATAACATTGAAGGTTTTATATCATCAGGTTTTCCGGTATTAAAAACGTTATATACCCAGAAGCAATGGCAAGCCCTCGTACGCCAGTTTTTTAGCGAATATGATTGTCATTCGCCGTACTTTTTAGACATAGCAGGGGAGTTTATTAATTACT
>NZ_JACJDN010000891.1:0-1235 GCF_014163565.1 Pseudoalteromonas sp. SR45-5
TGGTTTGAAATTATTTCAGAAAACTATTTTGTAGCCGGTGGAAAACCTTGGCATTATTTAAATAAAATAAGAGCAGATTATCCGATTGTTATGCATGGGGTATCAATGTCGATTGGTAATATTGACCCTATTGATAAGGACTACTTAAATCAGTTAAAAAACACAATTGCGAGGGTTGAGCCGCATTGGGTGTCTGATCATTTATGTTTTACCCAAGTGGGCGGTATTAATAGCCACGATTTACTACCAATGCCTTACACCTCAGAGGCGCTTGATCATTTAGCAAATAAAATTTCGCAAGTTCAGGACTACCTAGGGCGCGAAATGATTTTTGAAAATGTATCGAGCTATTTAACCTATAACGATTCACAAATGAGTGAGTGGGAATTCTTAGCGCAATTACATAAGCAAACAGGCTGTAAGTTTTTAATGGATGTAAATAATGTTTATGTAAGTGCGCGTAATCACGACTTTAATGCAATGGATTATTTATCAGCTATTCCGAGTACAGCTATTGCACAAATTCACTTAGCAGGACATCAAGACTTTGGTACGCATATTATAGATACGCACGATGAAGATGTTCCCGATGCGGTATGGGACTTATATGCTCAGTATGCAAAAACATTAAATCCGGTAAGTACCATGATTGAACGCGATGATAATATTGGCTCCCTTGATGATTTAATTACTGAGCTTGAGCATGCCAAAGCGCTAGTGAAACCGTTTTGGGATATAAGGTCATGAGTGGTTTAGCAAAGCTGCAACAACAGTTTATGGATTTACTGCAAGGAGAAAGTTCGGATATTAGCGAGCAAATTGCGCAGCAAGGGCAGTTAAATACACAACAGCGACTCTCTATTTATCAAAGCGCTTATAAAATTCGCTTAAGAGCCGTGATTGAGCAAGATCACGAACAGTTGGGCATTTACTTAGGTGATGATTTATTTGAGATGATGGTTGATGGTTATTTAGCTTTATATCCTTCAACTCATACGTCACTACGAATTTTTGCAGAGAAGCTACCAGATTATTTAGCCGCTAATACTCCTTTTAGTGATTACCCCATACTTGCAGATATAGCAAAATTTGAACGACTATTACTAAGTACTTTTGATGCAAGCGATAAAACATTACTTAATGTATCAGAGCTTGAAAGTATTGAACCTCAGCAATGGCCAACTTTACTATTAAAATTACATCCAAGTGTTCAGTTAGTTGTGTTTAATACGTTG
>NZ_JACJDN010000892.1:0-1227 GCF_014163565.1 Pseudoalteromonas sp. SR45-5
GCAAATTTAAATTAAGCCTTAAAATAGCTAAAGTAATTTCACTTGTGTACATTTTAGGGATATAACTAAAGCTAAGTTTATAAATGATTAAAAATGCAAAGGAGACATTATGAGTATTTGGTACCAGCCCATCACCTTAGAGCTGTGCAAGCAGTTAGAACAAGGCATTAATGGCCAAGGAACATTAATGAAAACTATGGGGATAGAAGTCACAGAAATTGGCGATGATTATTTGGTTGCCACAATGCCGGCAATTCCTGAGCATCATAACCCAATGGGGATGGTTCACGGCGGTGCTAACGTTGTACTTGCCGAAACAGTTGCCAGCTATGCCGCTAACTTTGTTGTCGATTTTACTAAATATTACTGTGTAGGACAGGAGATTAGCGCAAGTCATTTAAAAGCATCTCGCAACGGCACTTTAACAGCAACGGCAAGAGCGTTTCATATTGGCAAACGTAGTTCAGTGTGGGAAATAAAAATTACAAATAGCCGCAATGAGCTGTGCTGCGTATCAAAAATGACCGCAGCAGTCGTAGAGCGAAGATAGTTACTTTTCGATTGGGTAAATGGTAATTTCCATACCCGCACCAATCGCAGATATACGCAATAATGTATCTGCATCTAAGGCTTGATTAAAGCACTTAGGAGAAGTCCCTGATTCAAAACCAATATCAAACGTTCTACGTGAACAGCTTAACCATTGCTTTAGCGCGTTACGCGAACACGATTCAATAAGCTCACATATATGGTTTATGGCTTTATCAGGTGTGCTCACCTCACCTGTAGCTTCAATACGCGCTAGTTGACGGTATTCGTCTTTGTCATAATGTAAAATCGTCGCGACTTTTTTCAAGTCCGCCACTAGCAAACTAATATCTTGCTTTGATTCAAGCTCAAGATCTACATTTAAAAATTGAATTTCCGACATCGTTTCGTATTTATCCTCTAATAATTTCATTGCAAACTTTAACGCAGTTTTACCGTTATACCAAATCAACTATGCCCTAATAACCACTTTATATGGATATTTCGCAGCTTTTAAGTATTTTTTAGCATTTAAAGCTAGCTGGATATCAAACATCCAGCTCAATTAAACAGATAAGTCATGTTAGGAATTTAAGTGTAATCTTTTTTATTTTTAAATGATTACAGTAAGCTATAGTTTAAACTGCGACAAAATGTCGCAGTAACTTATCCCATTAATGTAATAAACTAGCCTCTAAA
>NZ_JACJDN010000893.1:0-1226 GCF_014163565.1 Pseudoalteromonas sp. SR45-5
CACTGGCGATATTATAGGTGTTAAAGGCGCGCTAAATAAATCGGGCAAAGGCGATTTATATGTAGAAATGACTGAGTATCAATTACTAACTAAGTCACTTCGTCCGTTACCAGGCTGCGCTAAAACACTAAAAGCAGCGAACTGTAAAACCAGCACACTTTTGACAATTAATTTACGTGGTGAAAAAAGCAATCCCATACAACATCCTTAATTTATTATTTTTTAGTTACGCATTCTTATTAATGCACGTCACTTAAGGACAGGTCAATCTTTATACTGTTGATATTTAATCATCTTTAAACACTTTTTGAATAAAGCACCGCAGGTAAGTCGCCTTGCTCGTCTGTATGTGTATAATTTTTTATAAATTGCAGACCTAGCTTTTTCATTATATTTACAGAAGCCGTATTATCTTTTAGTGCCGTTGCACTTATCGCCTTAACGTCATCTTGCTTTATAAGTTCATCACATAATGCTAAAGCCGCCTCGGTTGCATAACCATGCCCCCAACTTGCTTGCTTAAAGCGCCAGCCTATTTCAATATCACTGTAGTTTGGTGCATCAGTAAAAAAGCCCATAGGCCTTATTAATACCCAACCTATAAATGTATTAGTTTGCTTTATAGTGATACTCCACAGCCCCCAGCCTTTTAGATCATTTCGATATGCGAGCATACGAGGCACAGCCTCATTTTTTATTTGCTCTAAAGAGGTAGGTTCACCTCGTGTTAAATACTGCATTACAGCTGGGTCTTGGTCGAGTTCAAATAATTGAGGCCAATCATGCTCATTCATTAATTTAAAATTTAATCGTTTTGTTACGGGGGCGTTCATTTTCATTGTTGTATAGTCTGCCTCGAATTAATTATCAGTCTCTAAAGGAGATAGCACATGAATAAATTAGCAGGTTTAGCTTTATTAGGCACTTTAATTACATTAACTGGTTGTGAAGATGCCAACGAAGTTAAAGAAGATGCAAAAGATAAAAGCGCACAAATGCAAGAAAAGCTTGGTGATGCATGGAACGACGTTAAAGAGACAACTAACGATCTTAAAAATGACGAGTCTTTAAACGAGCTATTAGAGCAAAGTAAAGCAATGGGCTTAGACATGTACGACGACGGCAAAGAGATTGCGGTTGACGCATGGATTAAAAGCAAAGAAGCTGCTGGCGAGTTAACTGAAAAAACTAAGCAAAAAGCGCAAGAAATTGCAGACGAAATTGAG
>NZ_JACJDN010000894.1:0-1223 GCF_014163565.1 Pseudoalteromonas sp. SR45-5
CTTGCCATACTTGTGGTGCTAAAAATAAAGCAAAAAAGCAATGTTATGCTCACTAAAGTATGGTTAAGCAAAGTGTTTCTCATCCCTATGGGGCCTAATTATTATTTGTTATTAGGCGTAGTATATTGTTAATTCGTTCCTTTAATCTGTAAAAAAATGTAGTAAGTGTTAGGTCTGTTGAACTTTCAAGGTTAAATTTGCAGCAGTCTGTTTGGTATATAGGCAAGGCAGAGCCTATGCAGTGTGGCTATTCCCCATAAATGGGCGATAAAGTAGCATTAATGCCAAACAGGCGCTGCCCAAAGGGTTCTTCCTAGGGGCTATTTACGCTTTGTTGCTCGGTTTTTACTTATTCTTACATGGATGTAAGTCATTAGAATAACGCAGGAGCAGTTATCGAGCCCACTAGGTTACAAACCGAGCGCCGCGATTAAATAGCCCCTAGTTTGAACAAATTTTAATCCGTAAAGATCAACAGACCCTAATTTACTGAACTTTAATTTTATCGATTAATATACTGCTTAAGTAAAACTGCATCATAGGCGTTAATGCGCTTACTTCTGTTCTGTTACATGGACCACTAAGCTTGGCAAGGCTAGATAACTTTGACAACGTTTTGTACTGAGGAATTTGAATGTCTTTTCCAAGTCTTTCCATGCGGGCTTCATCAGTATTTTGCTGATGGACAAAAGCGACAACCTCAAGCTCATTAGTTATTTTTTGCTCTTCGGTGAAACTATAAACTAGTGGCTCACGATGAAAACTTGCACTATCAATAGAAGATTTAGCAAACCAAACAACATCACCTGATGCTTTGTGTGTGAGGCGCATACTTACTTGTGCAAATATTGCAGCGCATTCCTGAGTTGGGTATTGCTGAGCAATATCTGAATATAATGTAAAAGGGTTCTCAGGTTGCTTTATTGCGTACTTAACATCGTCAGTGAAAGTTAAATCAAGTTGCTGAATAGTTAGTGTGTAGTCGCTGTTATTTTTAGTGGTTACTTTTAGCTGTTTATCGTTAAGTGCTTGGCTAATTTGCGATAAAAGTTTATCGGTTACACTTGCCTTATCGGTAATAATTTTTACTGTTTGGTTTCTAACTACCTTATGTGCAGGAAGTTGAACGGATTTAACTTTTGGGGATGAGTGTTCTGTGGTGTACTCAAGCTGGTAGGTCTGACTTTTTAATGTTGGCTTTAATGGCATAGCCAGTGGCTCGG
>NZ_JACJDN010000895.1:0-1209 GCF_014163565.1 Pseudoalteromonas sp. SR45-5
GATCAAGAAATGATTAACACATTAAATATAAAAAACTATTTCAGTTACATCATTCAAACTGTGGCAGGAAAAGGAAGTGGCGATAGAGTTAAGTAGTAAACTTTAAAATACACAAAGTTACAAAGAATAACCAAATACATAAAGACTATATTACCTTGTGTCTATAGTCTTAAATTATTAAGTGCAATAGCTGTTCATCTTGTAGTAAAATTGTAACTAATAGAATAGTGGTATCACTGCTAACTTCAGGGAATTGTATTGTGTTTTTAAAATTTTTAGTTAATTTGCCCCGCCCCAAAAAAAGAATTGTATCACTTGTTATTGATAGCATTTTTATAGTAGTTGCTTTTTGGCTCGCTTTTTTACTAAGGCTAGACAGCGCCGCCGTTTTAAAAAATACACATACTTGGATTTTACTTGCCGCCTTGCTACCGGTTAGCCTATTAAGTTTTGTTAAACTTGGGCTGTATAGGGCTGTGTTACGTTATATGAATACACAAGCCATGTGGGCAATAATTGCTGGGGTTATACTATCAACCGTCTTTTTGACAGTATTGTCCTTTTTTCTTAGTGCCCCCGTACCACGCACCGTTCCTTTTATTTACGCTAGCTTTTGTATTTTATTTGTTGGCGGTGCGAGGCTCACAGTACGTGCCGTCGTTGGACAAATTACCATGCGCCGCAAAGAGGGGGTAATTATATATGGTGCTGGTTCTGCTGGTCGCCAATTAGCAACTGCCTTAGCAAATGGCCCTGAATACTCACCAGTTGCATTTATTGATGACGACCCTAAAAAGCATTTATCGCTAATTCAAGGGGTTTGTGTTTATGCTCCATCACAAATTGCTGAGGTTGCAAAGCAAAAGTGCGCGAGTAAAATTTTACTTGCTCTTCCTAGCGCATCAAGAAGTCGTCGAAAAGAAGTCCTTAACGCAATAGAAAAATTTAAATTACAAGTTATGACAATACCAGGCATGGCAGATATTGTTTCGGGAACAACTAATCTTGATGAAGTGAAAGATGTTGAAATTGATGACTTGCTAGGTCGTGATTCAGTTCAACCACGACAAGATCTTATGTCTGCAAATATAACTAATAAAGCAGTTATGGTAACGGGGGCCGGTGGTTCAATTGGTTCAGAATTGTGTAGGCAAATAGTAAAAAACAATCCAATCAAACTAGTTTTGTTTGAGCTGTCTGAATTTGCGT
>NZ_JACJDN010000896.1:0-1202 GCF_014163565.1 Pseudoalteromonas sp. SR45-5
TATTATTTAGCGGGCCATTTTTATTTAACTTAGTTGTGTAATTAACGTTTTACGCTGGCGTTAAATTGCTCTCGTAATCAAAGCGGATCTTCTTGTCTTTAACCGATACTTTAACTGTACCGCCATCAACAAGTTCACCAAACAGTATTTCATTAGCTAATTGCTTTTTAAGCTCTTCTTGAATAACACGTGCCATTGGTCGTGCACCCATAGCCTTGTCATAACCTTTATCTGCGAGCCATTCACGCGCTTTAGGCGTAAGCTCAAGATTAACCGATTTTTTATCAAGCTGAGCTTGCAGTTCCACAATAAACTTATCAACCACCAGTAAAATAACTTCACGTTCAAGGTGGTTAAACCAAATAATGTTATCTAAACGGTTTCTAAATTCTGGCGAGAAAACTTTATTAATTTCGCCCATTGCATCATGCGTGTGATCCTGCTCTGTAAAACCAATCGACTTACGCGTAGTTTCTTGTACGCCCGCATTGGTAGTCATTACAACCACTACATTTCTAAAATCAGCTTTACGACCGTTATTATCGGTTAACGTACCGTGATCCATAACTTGTAGTAAAATATTGTAAATATCTGGATGCGCTTTTTCAATCTCATCTAAAAGTACAACCGCATGTGGGTTTTTAATAACCGCCTCGGTTAATAACCCGCCTTGCTCAAAACCAACATATCCTGGTGGAGCACCAATTAGTCGGCTGATTGCGTGGCGCTCTACATACTCAGACATATCAAAACGAATAAACTCAACACCCATACATTTAGCAAGTTGCTTAGTTACTTCTGTTTTACCAACACCTGTTGGGCCTGCAAACAAGAACGAACCCACTGGTTTTTCTTCGCTTGATAAACCTGAGCGAGATAAACGAATAGCCGATGTAAGTGCATCAATAGATTGATCTTGTCCAAACACAAGCATTTTTAGATTACGGTCTAGATTTTTAAGCGTCTCTTTATCTGTTGAAGACACATTTTGTGGTGGAATACGTGCCATCTTCGATATTATTAGCTCTATATCAGCCACACCAATGGTTTTTTTACGTTTAGAACTAGGTTGTAAACGTTGATTAGCGCCCGCTTCATCAATTACATCAATTGCTTTATCTGGCAAGTGGCGCTCATTAATGTATTTAGCACTAAGTTCAGCAGCTGCTTTTAATGCTTTTTGAGTGTAGCGAATACCATGG
>NZ_JACJDN010000897.1:0-1201 GCF_014163565.1 Pseudoalteromonas sp. SR45-5
TTAAATAGCCCCTAGATTGAACAAGTTTTAATCCTGAAAGGTCAACAGGCCCTAGAGTAAAATAAGAAAGGAGCCTCTTTAAAAATAAAATTTTTAGGTCATTACAGACATATTGTTATTTATGTTGTAAAGTTTGTGTTAACTGGCATTAAATTTGTATTAAATAATGCTCTCAAGGAAGGGTGGGAGTATGCAACGTTGTGTTTTACAAAACACTGACAAGCATGCGAAGAGCTAAGTTTTATAGCTCACAGCTTAAATAAAGTTAAACGCTTTCTTGTGAGAATGTTTAACTGAAATGTAGTGAAAACACTGCTTTCAGGACAGCAAATACATGTTTATATATAAAAAAAATAACATTGGGCTTTTACTTAGCTTGCTAATGCTTTTATTTGGCACAGCATGCAGCGTTACGCCTGAAATAAAAACCATTGACGAACAACCTCAAAGTAACTCGCCTGACTACGTCTCAATTACAGCCTTGGAGCTTGCTCAGCTAAAAGATGCTGCAATGCAGTGGCAACAAGCACGCGAAGGTATAGAGCGAATTTTAAGATTAGAAAAAGAAATAACTTACCTCGTAAATCATATTGATATTATAAACAGCAAAGCTATTGCGCAGTCTAATCAAGGGTATAGCAGCAAGTCTGTACGCTCACCTCGAAACACACGTAATGTTAAATCACGCCAACAAGTTAAACAAAACTACAGCAATAAAAAACAAGCTGTAAAATTAAATAAACCAAAACATGTATTTGCTTTGCAGGTAGCTTCGGTTGACTCAGAGCAAGGTGTGGCTAAAGCATGGCAAGAGCTAAATACTAAAGCAGCACCGTTGTTTAGAGACAAAATATTGACTAACGTAGAAACCGCCAAGATTAACGACAAAATGTTTTACAGACTAAAACTAGGCTCTTACCAAAACTTTAAAAATGCAAAAGCAGATTGTGACGTATTCAAGCTGTATAAACTCGATTGTATAGTAAGTAACTACACCGATAAGCCAGTAAGGCTGTAGCCCGTATTACGTAATATCAATCTGTAATAATACCTAATCAATCTTGGGGATTAAACCTGACGCAATTATCGCTAATAATTTTGATATACGAGTGCACGGAGGCAGTAGCTAGAGCAATACAGCAATAATTAGTGATAGTAATTAAATAATGCAATTTTGTTTTGTTATCAACTCGGTTTTCTT
>NZ_JACJDN010000898.1:0-1200 GCF_014163565.1 Pseudoalteromonas sp. SR45-5
ATGGTTTTAGTAACGATAATTTTTTAATACGTACCAAACAACAAGGGTATTTATTAAAGTGTTATAAAAGCCATTGGCCAGCCATAGGACTTGAAGCACAGCGTTTTTTAAGTGAGCTTAATATATGTCCTGCGCCTGTTTGGCTCGATAAAAAGAATAGCCGTGCGGTATTTAATTATATTGAAGGTAATACAGCGCAATCGGATATAACGCTTAGCTTTATTAATAAACTTGCTCAAGTGCACAATTACAAAGTGTCTACTGCGCCAATGGATATAGCTAAAGAGCTGCATTTTTATCAAAGCACCGGCGTATATACGCAATATAAACCTCAAATAGAGCAGGCACTCAAAGTAGTTGCAGCCATGCAATTTGATGAAGGCTTTTGTCATAACGATTTGGTAAAAGATAACATTATTGTAAATGCTTCGGGCATGTATTTAATTGATTTTGAGTACGCGCAAACTAACGATGTATATTTTGATTTGGCAGCCCTTGCAGTGAGCTTTAATCTTAATGAGAGCAGTGACAGTACATTGTTAAACAACTATAAAAATAGCGTTGATAAAACAAGCACGTTTTACCCATCAATAGATAAGCTAAATTACTATAAACTGTTTCTTTTGGTGTTATGTATTGCTTGGTATGAGGAGCGCAACATAACTAGTAAATCTATAATGTTACGTGCGCAGCTAAATAAACTTGTTACTAATACTTTTTTATAAAAGTTACAAACCACCAAAGCGTTCAGCGAGCTCTTTGTACTTTGTTACTTCGGCCGCATCAAATTGTGGTTCGCCATTCTCGTCTTCAGATTTAGCAATTAATAAACTTTCTCTAGAGAGGCGTTTTACACGCTCTACTTTTACACCTAAAAACTCAGCGACTTGCTCAGTAGACATTAAACTCATCATTCTTTCCTCGTATTAAACTAATCCTCACAGCGACAATCATAATTTTAATGTTACTAAACCGTTACTGTTTCTTATCTAATAAGAATAAATAGCGTGTTTTTAAGCCTTTGTGAAGTGTTTTATTTAAAAGAGTTTAATTAATAAGCATATAAGCTGATCTTACTGGTATTTATTTAAAGATCTCTTTATCATTGCGGGTGCTAAAGCACTGATATCGCGAGTTGGTGTGGCGGCAACAAATGTGCTCTCGTGGTGAAATGGATATCACGTGGCCCTCCGGAGGCTG
>NZ_JACJDN010000899.1:0-1197 GCF_014163565.1 Pseudoalteromonas sp. SR45-5
TTAGGAATCAAATCAGGGGCAAGATCGGTAACTGTACCTGTCGCTAAATTTAAAATGGTTTGTACTTTATCAAAAGTAAAATCAATAATACTGCCCGTTTTATCTATGTAAATTTTACGACTGTCAGGGTCTAAAGTTGATAAAAGTAAATTTACGCCACCCTGGGCTACTAAATTCCCATCTGCAGGCTTATTAGTTGGCAGCCAAAAAGTTCGCGCTTTCTCATCAATTAACCCATTTTCATCAAGGGCTATTTTATCAGTTGAATCGACTATATTTGCACCTGATACTTTTAGTTTTTTTAAATTCCCGCTCCAACGTGCGCCTGTTTCTGGGTAAAACATCGCAAAGTAAATTGACTCTCGGCTACGTGTTTGGTCAACATTATTACTTGCTACCGTAGGTGATGAAAAACTATCGTTAACTTCGCGTATTTTCGATATTGTATTATTAAGCGCTTCAGAAAGTTCAGTTGATGTATCTGCATGTAAGTACTCGCCGCCGCCCAATAAAGCGGTTTTTTCTAATAACTTTTTACCATTTGTACTCATGCCACTACCAAAACCGATAGTAAAAACGCGTCCGGTATCAGCAACCTCTGGCGTAGTATCGTACAAGTCAACTTCAACATCTCTTGTACCATGTATTATCTGAGCTAAAGCGGCTAGATAACTATTACTTGTTTTAGAAGGATTTGAGCCAAAAGTAGATTTGTATAATGATTTGATATCATCGTTTCGGTTAGTATCACTTTGAGGATCACCGTCAGTCATCAAAATTAAATTGATTGAATTATCACAACGTACATCGGCACCAACTGCTTGGGTAAATGGTGATATGTATCGAGAGTTATTGTCGTAATATAGCGAACCAGTTTCAGCAGAAAAATCCCGCTCATTTGAGTTTTGTCCGTAGTACACTTTCTGACCTGTTAGATACAAGTAGGCTTCCCATAGGGTTTCTGTAACTGGGGTACTACCAGCCGCTGGTAAACTGTGAATTTGGCTTAAAATTGTAGAATGGGGAGATCCAAGACCTGCCATAATATAGCCGCCATTATCATTTTTAAAACGCATCAAACCAAAATCGATAGAGCTATTATCAGTAACCAACTGACTCATTGCACTGATGCCGGCATCTACTTTTCTAATACCGTTGGGTAAAAAGTTTTTCATACTTCCAGATGTATCAAAAACA
>NZ_JACJDN010000089.1:0-9088 GCF_014163565.1 Pseudoalteromonas sp. SR45-5
AGCCCGAACATGTGTTCGGGCTTTTTGTGTTCAAAACGAGGTGAAATTTACTGCTCAATAAAGCCAATCAGCTTATCTGCAATATCAGTATTATTTTGTGAGCCGATAAATTGCTCACTGCCTTTGCCATAGGCAAATACTTGAACGTCTACAGCGGTGTGTCCGCCAGTTGTCCAGCCAGTAAAGCTTGCATCACTAATAATACTTTTAACAGCTAAATTAAGCGCTTTTTCGCCCATTTTTTTAGCTTGCTCAAGTTTGATTTGGTTTTCAGTTGTAAATTCAATATTGGTGTTAGCAGTCCATACTGGTTTTAAGTCTTTAGACTCCATAAGTTTGTCTGTTAACTTACTAGCCGTTGCCTTAACACCTTTAATTACGTCTGTTTCCCATTTAAATTGGCCGTGCGAACCAATAGTTAAGCCGCCCGTTGAGTGATCGGCTGTAACTACAAGTATAGTGTCTTTATTTTTATCAACGTACGCTTTTGCTTTTTCGATTGATTTAGCAAAGTCGTCCATTTCAGCCATCGCACACGCTATATCGTTAGAGTGACCACACCAATCAATTTGGCTGCCCTCAATCATCACAAAAAAGCCTTCTTCATTCTGGTTATCTAGTAAACCAAGCGCTTTAGATGTTAACTGAGTAAGGCGAGTTGGGTTCATATCAAGGGCAAATGGCAAGCCTTTGCTTGCATACAAACCTATGGCAGGTATTTGTGTAATTTGTCCCAGATTATTAATATCGTCACCGTATTGGTAACCTGCCGCTTTAAATTCTTCAACTAAATTACGGTCGTCACGAATAAAATATTTAGTACCGCCACCTAGCATTAAATCAACAGGTAATTTACCAGCAATCTTATTATCAATATAATCGTTGGCAATATCATCGTAGTTGTAACGAGATTCATTGTGAGCTGTAAAGCTAGCAGGTGTTGCATGGTTTATTTGTGAAGTTGCTACAAGCGCTGTTGTCATACCGCGCTCTTTTGCCATTTCAAGCATGGTTTTAACTGGCTTTTTATCTGTATCTACAGCAACTGCACCATTATAACTTTTATGGCCGCTACTAAGCGCTGTAGCACCCGCAGCGCTGTCTGTTACATAAGTATGGTCATCAGGGTAGGTGTGAGCCATGCCTTTTAAAATAGTGTCAAAAACCGTGCCTTCTACTTCTTTTGTTGCAGGGTCGTCTTTAAAATAGCGATAAGCCGTGGTGTAAGCCGGACCCATGCCGTCACCAATCATATAAATTACATTTTTAGGTGCTGATTCTGCGTAAGCACCAGAAGCGGTGCATAAAAGCGCTAATAAGCTGATCTGTTTTTTCATGGTTGTGTACCTTATGAGTGTACCTTATTTAATAGCCGCTGATATTGTATACAGATAGTATGATAAATAAATGAATATCTAAGATATTTATAATTTAGGGTTATATGAATAGAATTGTAGTTAACGCTGTTAGTTCTATTTATTTAAATTATACTGGTTATAGCTTAACTACATATGATGCTATCACCTTTTAATTGTTCAAAAGGCATACAAAGCAAATGTATTTAAAAAGATCAGCTTATTTTTTTGGTAATTAAGCTTATGATATCGTTTAAATTTTATTTTATATTTTTTACTTTCTTTAGAACATCAAGATAATTAAATAGCGAATTTGGCACCATTTTCTCGGTTAGTGGTCTGACAACTTGTATGCTATAAATAATGATGCTCTAAATTAATAAAGGACTTGCCGTGCAGCCATTTAATATTGAAACCAATAACTTGAATATTCATGGCTTAAAAGTAGGTTCTGGGGATGAAATAGTAATAGCGTTGCATGGTTGGTTAGATAACTGCCACAGTTTTATACCAATGTTAAGTAAAGCTAAGCCAAAGCACACTTGGTACTGTATTGATTTTGTCGGGCATGGTTTATCATCTTGGCGAAGTGATGATGCACATTATTATTTTGTTGATTATATTGATGATGTGTACCAACTTATTAATGCGCTTGGTGTTAAAAAAGTGCATTTAGTTGGGCATTCGATGGGAGCCATGGTTGCAGGGCTTTTTGCTAGTTGCTTTGGTGATTATGTAAAATCTGTTACCTTTATTGAGGGGATTGGGTGTGTTACAACTCCCAGCGAAGGCGTATGTGAACAGCTAAAAAGTGCAGTATTAAATAGAGCGCGTTTAAAAAATAAGAAGCAGAGAGTTTATAAATCGAAAGAGCTTATTTATGAAGCACGTGCTCAAACAACCGATTTGAATAGTGAGCTTATTGCTCTTTTAATGCAGCGAAATATAAAATCGGTTTTAGATGGTTATACATTAACAACTGATCCAAAGCTTAAAAATCACTCAGGTTTTAGGTTTAATGAGGCGCAATGTATTGGTGCAATAAAAGATTTAATTGCACCGTGCCAATTAATTTTAGGTAACGAAGGTTATTCGTTTGTAAAACAAAATCTGGCAAAGTATATTAGTTATTACAATAGCTTAAAGGTAATTAATGTAGATGGTGGGCACCACTGTCATATGCAAAGTAGTGAACTATGTTTTAAGCATATTCAAGACTTTATGCTGCAAAATGGTGCATGTTAATTGTAAGTTTACGTAAAATGTGGGATTATTCCTCCATTAGAGTATTTGCTCAATTGTTAAAGCGCCTTACTTAGATTAAGGTTAATAAAAATATAATTATAAACAGGGGCTAAGAGTGGAAAAAATCTGGCTTAAGCGCTACCCAGAGGGTATGCCTGAAACAATCGATCCTGAGCATTACAACTCGTTACTCGAAGTGTTCGAAAAAAGTTTTACTGACTACACCGATTTACCTGCATTTACTAATATGGGTAAAACGCTGTCTTATAGCGAAATAGATACAGCAACAAAAAAAGTTGCTTCCTACATTCAAAATGATTTAGGTCTTAAAAAAGGTGACAAAGTTGCCGTAATGATGCCTAACTTACTACAAACACCAGTCACCATTTTAGGTATTTTACGTGCAGGTTGTGTGGTTGTAAATGTTAACCCACTTTACACTGTGCGTGAGTTAGAGCATCAGTTAAAGGATTCTGACACTACCGCTATTTTCATTTTAGCAAACTTTGCTGACACACTTGAAAAGTCACTTGCACACACTGATGTTAAACACATTGTAGTAACGCAAGTAGGCGATATGGTTGGTGGGCTTAAAAAGCACATAGTCAACTTTGTTGTTAAGCACATTAAAAAAATGGTGCCAAAGTTCAACTTACCAAACACAATTAACTTTTCAGACGTTCTAGCTGCAGACGAAACTAAATATACACGTCCTGAAATGAGCTTGTCCGATCTTGCTTTTTTACAGTACACCGGTGGCACAACAGGTGTATCAAAAGGGGCAATGCTGAGCCATGGCAATATGGTTGGTAACCTTGAGCAAGTTTCAGGCTGTTTAGACAAAGTGTTAAATCGTGGTACAGAAGTTGTTGTTACCGCTTTACCGCTTTATCATATATTTGCTTTAACAGCTAACTGCCTGACGTTTATGAAGTACGGTGGTTTAAATATATTAATCACAAATCCACGAGATATGCCTGGGTTTGTTAAAGAGCTAGGTCAGCATAAATTTACAGCTATTACTGGTGTTAATACGTTATTTAACGGTTTATTAAACACACCAGGTTTTGCTGAACTTGATTTCAGTCATTTAAAAATGTCACTTGGTGGCGGTATGGCCGTGCAACGTCCTGTTGCTGAAAAGTGGCAAAAAGTGACTGGCTCAAAATTAATGGAAGGCTATGGCCTTACAGAATGTTCTCCATTAGTAACTATTAGTCCTTATGATTTAGAAGCATATAACGGCTCTATTGGTTTGCCTGCGCCTAATACTGAGATTAAGCTAATACTTGATAACGGTGAAGAGGCCGCTAAAGGTGAACCGGGTGAAATGTGTGTGAAAGGCCCGCAGGTTATGGTGGGCTATTACAATCGACCAGATGCAACAGCTGAATGTTTAAAAGATGGCTGGTTTGCAACAGGTGATATTGCAACTTATGACGATGAAGGTTTCTTCTTTATTGTAGATCGCAAAAAAGACATGATCATTGTATCTGGCTTTAATGTTTTCCCTAATGAGATAGAAGAGGTAGTGGCTATGCACGAAGGTGTGCTTGAAGTTGCTGCTATTGGTATTCCTCACGATGTAAGTGGTGAACAAGTTAAAGTTTTTGTTGTTAAAAAAGACCCTTCTTTAACTGAAAAAGATATAATAAGTCACTGTCGTGATAATTTAACTAATTACAAGGTCCCAAAACTGGTAGAGTTTAGGGATGAGTTACCTAAAACTAACGTAGGTAAAATACTCCGAAGAGCCTTGAAAGATTAGCAACCTATAAAAAAGCCGACATATGTCGGCTTTTTTATTGTAGGAGATTAAGTGCAATACCAATTGATCGAAACCCAAAATCAACTGAACACTTTTGTTGAACAAATAAAAAATAAGCCTATTTTAGCTATTGATACTGAGTTTATGCGTCGTCGCACTTTGTATCCAGAAGTTGCACTTATCCAAGTTTTTGATGGTCAGCATTTAGCGCTTATCGATCCGTTAGCTGAGCTCTCATTATTCGATTTTTGGGAAATACTAAAAGATCCTAGTGTTTTAAAAGTACTGCATTCTCCTTCAGAAGATATTGAGGTTTTTCAAAAATACGCAGGCTTTGTTCCATCCCCACTTTTTGATACACAATTTGCGTTGCAGTTACTTGGGGAAGGTAACTGTATGGGCTTTGCCCTTATGGTAAAAGAGTTGCAAGGTATTGAAATAGATAAAAGTGAGTCACGCACTAACTGGCTGCAACGTCCGTTAACTAAAAAACAGTTAGATTATGCTGCTGCAGATACTTTTTACTTATTGCCGTGTTTCGAGCTGATTATAGAGCGTATTAATGCCGCTGGGTTCTTTGACATTGTAATAAACGAAAGTGAATTGATTGCAAAAAAACGTGCATTTCAAACACCAGACGAGCTTTTATATAAAGATATTAAAAATGCATGGCAACTTAAACCGCACGAATTAGCGGTGTTAAAAGAGCTTGCTGTATGGCGAAGAAATAAAGCTATCAAGAAAAATTTGGCGCTTAATTTTGTGTTAAAAGAACATAACATGACTGAAATTGCCAAACGTGGTCCTTCAAGTTTAAACGCTCTACGTCAAATTCCAGGAGTTGAAGCAATTGAAGTTAATCGCTCTGGTGTAGATATAATAAAGTGTATTGAAGTTGCCAAAGCGGTTCCTGATGCTCAGCATCCTGATGTACTTAAGCGCTTAATTGATTTTCCTACTTATAAAAAAGTAGCCAAAGATATTAAACAAAAGATCACTAAAGTAGCTAAAGAGCACAATATACCTGAAGACGTTATGGCCTCTAAAAAGCAAATTAATCAATTGATTAGTTGGAATTGGAAGTTAACTAATGAGCAAAAACAGAGTCATATAATGCCAGATTTATTAAGCTCTTGGCGATATACCTACGTTAAAGACGCTTTAAAAGAGTGGGATACTTAAGACTAGATATTTTTTTTACTGTGTAATACTTATACCAATCCGCAATAATACTTAATCATTTTGCGGCGCTAAACGTGTCGTTACCTGTGTTAAAAAAATCTCATTTAGAACAACTAAATAGTGATTTTTTTGCCTAGCTATCAACACGTTTTTCCATCCTCAAAATAGATCACTTAATTAAGCGAATTGGTATTATCTATAATTTTTGTGTTACATAGTAGAAAAGTTTTAGTTGCATGCAAGGGATTAAAACGTAGATATTTAGAAAGTTATTAAAAAGTAAATGAAAATAAAGAGGGCGCTTATAAAGCGCCCTTTCTTCAATTACTTCTTTTCTTCATCAGGTAGTGTAACGTTTAGCTCAAGTACGGCTAAATCGTCTTCGTTTTGATCAAACTGAACCTGAACTGCATCGGTACTTACGTTCACGTATTTACGGATCACATCTAAAATATCTTGTTTTAATTGTGGTAAGTAATCCGGCGTTCCTCGCTGAGAACGCTCGTGCGCGACAATGATCTGCAATCGCTCTTTTGCTAGTGACGCACTGTTTTTCTTTTCTGAGCGGAAGTAGTCAAGTAAAGACACGTTAACCTCCAAAAATCCGTTTAAATAAGCCTTTTTTCTCAACGTCTAAGAAGCGAAAATCGACGGTTTCACCTAGTAAGCGGTTAATTGCATCAGAATAAGCTTGGCCTGCATCAGATTCTGTATCCAATATAACAGGTTGGCCTGAGTTTGAAGCACTTAATACCGCTTGCGATTCAGGAATAACCCCTAATAATGGGATTGACAGAATATCTTGCACATCTTCTACCGATAGCATTTCACCTTTTTCAACACGACCAGGGTTATAGCGTGTTAATAGTAAGTGTTCTTTAATATTTTCTAGGCCTTCTTCAGCACGTTTTGATTTGCTGTGTAAAATACCTAAAATACGATCTGAATCTCGAACTGACGACACCTCTGGGTTTGTTGTAACAATTGCTTCATCAGCAAAGTACATCGCCATCATAGCGCCAGCTTCAATACCTGCTGGTGAATCACATACTATGTAATCAAAGTCTTCTTTTAGTTCATTTAGTACGCGTTCAACACCTTCACGTGTTAAAGCATCTTTATCACGAGTTTGTGAAGCAGGTAGTAAAAATAATTTATCTACACGTTTATCTTTAATAAGCGCTTGGTTAAGGTTTGCCTCACCATTAATTACATTTACAAAGTCATAAACAACGCGGCGTTCACAACCCATAATTAAATCTAAGTTACGTAAACCAATATCAAAGTCGATAATAACTGTTTTATAGCCTTTTAACGCTAAGCCTGTGCCAATTGCAGCACTTGATGTTGTTTTACCAACACCGCCTTTACCTGAGGTAACGACAATTACTTTTGCCATGAGATTTATCCTTTAACCAAAGCTGAAATTTCTAATGATTCGTCTTTTTGTTGTATTTGCACTGCATTTCCCCAATGTTCACCTTGTAGCGAATCACTGATCCAGTAATTACCATCTATTGAAACCAGCTCGGCTTCAAGTTTTTGGCAAAAAATGTGTGCTTCTTTAAAACCTTTTGCGCCTGCAATAGCGCGACCGCGTAGGGTGCCATAAATATGCACATTCCCATCGGCAATGACTTCCGCACCATGACTAACTGCGCCAAGTACTATCAAATCTCTATCTTTTGCATAAACTTGTTGTCCAGAGCGAACTGTACCGCTGATAATTTGCGCTGGTAAATGCACCGTTTTTTCTACAATCGATGTATTGGGCTCTTGTTTAACAGGTTCGCTCTTAACGTCTTGTGAATAATTTAAAACAGATAAGCCAGCAGCCTTTGCTTGAGTATGTTGCTCATCTGAGCCATTACACACACCAACCGCATTAAAACTCATTCGCTCGATTAATGATTTTAAGTGAACAAAATCAAGTGAACTGTTTTTAATTTCAATTAAATTAACGACAATAGGCGCACCCTCAAAAAACTTAGGGGCCTGGGCTATTTTTACATACAGTTGTTCTGCTAAAAGGTTTATATCAGTACTATAAAGATGCAAAACTGATAACGTAAAAAGATTCCCTTTTAACTCAAAAATTTGGTCCGACATACACGCTCAATTGATTTGTCTGATTAGAAATTAATTTTAGATAAACGTAGGCTGAATAGGGCCTTTATTGAAATTTCTAATCTAATTTTTCTAACTTATTATTACTCTCATGTTATAGTGTGCGGCATTGTTAAGCAAGAATTTATAGGGCCATAATGCTCACTGCAGTATATAAAAGTAAGAAAAAAGCGGATACGTTCTTATTTGTTGAAAAAAGAGATGATTTTAGTAAAGTTCCGGAACCTTTGATGGCTATGTTTGGTCAACCTGTTTATGTGATGATCATCAATTTAGCAAAACGTGAGCATTTAGGTGGGGCAGATTTAGAAACTGTAAAAGCAGCGTTATCAAATCCTGATAAAGGCTACTACTTACAAATTCCACCACCTGAGCAAAATTTGCTAAGCCAATTACGAAAAGACAATGGAGTTGATAGTGATTAAAAAACTTATCGTTATATTATGTGGTGTATGTTTAAGCTCACCTGTTATGGCAAAAACTCAGGCTGAATTTCAAGATTATTTAGCGAATTTAAAGCAAGAAGCTATCGCAAAAGGTTACGAAGCCAAACTTATTGACGATGCGTTTGCAACAGCAACGTATAAAGAAAAAGTGGTTTCGGCTGACAAAAACCAGCCAGAAGTCAAAGAAACCCTTGATACGTATTTACCAAAACGTGTACCACAATGGAAAATTGACCGCGCACGTAAGCTTTACGCAGAAAACAAAGAGGTACTTGAAAAAGTAGCGAAAGAGTTTGGCGTACAAGCACGCTTTATAGTCGCGCTTTGGGGGCTTGAAAGTAACTTTGGTACAATTCAAGGCGGTCATAACGTTATTTCATCATTAGTGACACTTGCTTTTGATGGACGCCGAGAAGCACTTTATAAGCGCCAACTTTGGGCTGCACTGGATATTTTAAAGTCGGGCCACATAACGCTTGATAAATTTAAAGGCTCTTGGGCAGGCGCAATGGGGCAAACGCAATTTATGCCTACCTCTTTTAATGCTTACGCGGTTGATTACAATAACGATGGTCGTAAAGATATTTGGACTACAAAAGAAGATGCTTTTGCCTCAATTGCTAATTATCTAAAGCAAGAAGGCTGGAACGACTCTCTGACGTGGGGTCGCCAAGTTCAGTTACCTGAAAACTTTGATAGTAAATACGTTTTAGTGCGTGGTACCAAAACTCGCAAGCAGTGGTTAGAATATTGGAACGACTCAGAGCGCTCATTAGCTGATTGGCAAGCACTGGGTGTTCGTAAAGCTGATGGTTCTGATTTACCTAATGTAGACGTACGTGCTGCGCTGGTTATGCCTGATGATATAAATGGCCGTATGTACTTAGCGTACGATAACTACAAAGTGTTTATGCATTGGAATCGCTCGTATTACTTTGCTACTAGTGTAGGTTACTTGTCGGATA
>NZ_JACJDN010000008.1:0-21958 GCF_014163565.1 Pseudoalteromonas sp. SR45-5
ATCAACTGAGATTTCTTTTTTACTGTATAGGGTATAAATTGAGGTACCAATAAATGCAGCTACAACTAAAAAAATGATGGTGGTAGTTATTAAAATGGTTTTTTTCAACATGAAATTAATGATATTTCAGAGTATTAGAATGATGTGTATTATCCATGATGAAGTAATATAAAAAAAGTAATTTAGGATTTTAAATTTTCTTCGGATATTTGCAGCTATAAATATTTATATATTGAACTAATGAGGTTTTTAATAGTTTGTTGGTTTGAATATTGCTCTGTATGTTAAGTATCATTTAAAGCGTATTGTATATAAGGTTAATGCACCTTTTTGGTGTAATTGAAATATTATTTGCACTGTAATAAAGCGTAAATAAAGTTTTGTTTAACTAATAACACGTTTAATGATTTTTAGATGGTTACCACATCGCCTTTTTGTTTAGTTGTATGGCCTGTGGCAAAGATTAAGTACCCTTTTTGGTTTAGTTGGAGCCTGCTATGTTGAATAAACGTTTTTTTAAAACAAAAGATGAAGCTGAAGTTACTTTTGAATTTTCTCATCCAGAGGCAGAAGAAGTTTGCTTATTAGGTGAATTTAATGATTGGAAACCAGTGCCAATGAAGCTTTATAAAAAACAAGGTGTGTTTAAATTTAAGCAACGCTTACCTATCGATCAACAATTTCACTTTCGTTATCTGATTAATGGAGACATTTGGGATAACGACCATCAAGCTGACGGTTATATCGGCAATACATTTGGCACAGAAAACAGCATAGTAAATACTCAACGCACTAATTAAGGCGATTCAATGGATGCTCTTTCGCAGTTGTTTTACCTGCATGGTATTGGCTTTGAATTCACTAAGTATACAGGTGAACAGGTATTTTTTAGCGAAGAAACGCGTAAACGTGCTTTGCAATGTTGTGGTGTTGATACAAATAATGAAGCAGGAATAGCTCAACTAACTTATGATTTAGATGCATCGCTTTGGCTTGATTTAGTACCTAGTGTGAGTTTAGTTGAGCAAACTGCATGTTTGTTAAAGCTTCGTATAGATGAACGTCAGCAATATTTAGCCGCTAATATCGATGTCCCTTCACTTGGAATGCATATAGCATTTGATAACCTTTATAACTTGGCTGTCACTGGTGAATATTACTTGCATGGCGTTCGCTATATTGAGCTGGCACTACCCATTGGTAATATGCCAATTGGCTATCATGACGCTAATGTTCAGGTAGGTGAGCAACACGCTATTACACAAATTTGGTGCGTGCCTGAGCAAGTCTATCAAGTGGGAGACACAAAGCGCACTGGATTATCTATTCAGCTTTACACATTAAAAAATAGAGCGAATTTTGGTATTGGCGACTTTGACGATTTATTAGCGCTTACAAAACTATGCAGCTCCCATAACATGGATTATATATTACTTAATCCACTGCATTTGTTATTTGCTGATATGCCAGAGCGAGCCAGTCCTTATAGCCCTAATAGTCGCGCTTTATTAAATCCTCTTTATATTTCTATCGTACTAAGCGAAGACGCAATAAATAACGAAAACCTTGACGCCATTATGCAGCAAGATGATGTCGCTGCACGTATTAAAAGTAATGATCAGTTTATAGATTATGAAAATGTAAGCCGTATAAAGTATACGTTATTTGAAGCGCTTTATAATCAGTTTGAATTAACGGCAAGTGATGAGCGTCGCCAAGCGTTTACTGATTTTTGTAATGCTCACTCTACTACGTTAAATACCCTCGAATCAGATAACCTAACATTTGCTTATTACCTGCAATGGCAAGCGCATATGCAACTTGCACTGTGTCAAAAAAGTTGCGCAGAGAGAGGCATGGCTATTGGCTTAATAAACGACTTAGCTGTTGGTTGTGCTGGCGATGGGGCTGAATTTAAAAACCAGCAATCGCTGTTTAGCCAAGGTGCAAGTGTAGGCGCTCCACCCGATCCATGGGCTGAAGCAGGTCAAAATTGGGGCCTCCCAGCCCTCAATCCCCAAAGCCTTAGTAATAATCACTACCAATTTTACCGCTCGCTCATTCGCGCAAACATGCAAAACGTAGGTGGGCTTCGAATTGACCACGTAATGGCTATTAGGCGCCTATGGTGGTGCTTTGAAAGCAATGGCGGACAAGACGGCTGTTATGTTTATTATCCGTTTGAGCATTTACTTGCCATTTTAAAAATTGAATCGCATATTAATCAGAGTATTGTTATTGGTGAAGATTTAGGCATCGTACCGCCAGAGGTTAGGGAAGCTTTGGCATCTAGCGGTATTTTTTCCAACAGCTTATTTTATTTTGAGAAACAACACAGTGGAGAGTTTTTATCGGTAGATGAGCTAGCAACACATTGTTTGTTAATGATAGCCAATCACGATGTTCCTCCATTTACAGGCTGGTGGCAACATGATGATTTAGATATTAAGCAACAATATAAGCTTATAACTTGCAATGAATACGAGCAACTAAAGCAACAGCGAATAGAAGAGCAACAAAGGTTACTACGTTTTATTAATCACCATGGCAATACAACTGAGCTTTTATTACATAGTGAAGCTGTGACTGTTTATAGCGCACTTGCATTGTGTTTAGCAGGCTCTCAATCGCGTTTATTTGCAATACAAATAGATGACTTAGATGAGCAAAAGTATCCGGTTAATATCCCCGGGACAGATAAAGAATATCCTAATTGGCGACGTGTATTAACGCATACCAGTGAAGAAATTTTTACCAAAAATGCCTCACTTTTAGCTGCTATCGATTCAATAAGGAAAGGTTAAATGAGCAGTACAACTAATGAAAATAGTTATGATGCACAAGTACACGCATTAAATATAGGGCGATTTAAAGACCCATTTAGCTTCTTAGGGGCACATAAAACGGATGCTGAGGTTGAAATTCGTTTTTATCTACCTTGTGCAATAAGCGTAAGTGTTACATTAAATAATAAAAGTATTAAGGCGAAACGCTACCAGCAAAGTGACTTATTTATAGCCAAAGTTGATGCTTTGCCCACTGCGCCATATGAATGCATTGCTCAGTACACAGATAGCAGCGTTACCTTTTATGATGAATACAGCTTTGAAAGCACACTTGATGCAGAGGCAATGTATTTATTTAACGAAGGCAGTCTTGAACATGCTTACTCGCATTTTGGTGCACATTTTAGTACTCAACAAAACGTAGACGGTGTACGTTTTTGTGTATGGGCGCCTAATGCGGCAAGTGTCTCTATTATTGGTGAGTTTAACTTTTGGCAAGCGAATCGCCACTTTATGCGCTTTCATCCTGCAAGTGGTGTATGGGAGTTATTTGTACCAGGCCTTAAAGCTGACATGTGCTACAAATTTGCAATTACCGCGCAAAGTGGAGAGGTGCTCGAAAAAGCCGACCCTTATGCATTTAAAATGCAACAAGCACCTGGCACTGCAAGTGTACTGCAGTATAAACCAGAACCTATAAAGCTTGGCGAGCAGGCACTTCAAAACAGACAAAAGCGTAACCATATAGATGCACCAATTAGTATTTATGAAGTGCATTTAGGCTCATGGCAACGGGCTGAAAACAACCGCTATTTAAGTTACACAGAGCTTGCCGACAAACTCGTTAGCTATGCCCTTGAAATGAATTTTACTCACCTGCAACTTATGCCAATAAGTGAATACCCGTTTGATGGTTCGTGGGGGTATCAGCCTGTTGGATTATTTGCACCTACCAGCCGCTTTGGCGACTACAACAGCTTTAAATACTTTGTAGAGCAGTGCCACAAAGCTAATTTAGGTATTTTGCTTGATTGGGTACCAGGGCATTTTCCAAGCGATTCGCATGGCTTACATCGATTTGATGGCACCCATTTATATGAGCATGCTGATAAGCGCCAAGGGTTTCATCCTGATTGGAATACCTACATTTATAACTACGACCGTCCTGAAGTTAAAAGCTTTTTAATATCAAATGCTATGTATTGGCTACATCAATTTGGTTTAGATGGCCTGCGTGTAGATGCCGTAGCTTCTATGTTGTATTTAGATTACAGCCGAAAAGAAGGCGAGTGGGTTGCTAATTGTTACGGCGGGCGTGAAAACTTAGGTGCAATTGAGTGCCTAAAGCAAGTCAATATGCGCAGCTATAAAAACAACCCAGGCATTATGATGGTGGCTGAGGAGTCGACAGCATGGCCGGGTGTCACCCAAAGTGTTGAGCACAACGGTTTGGGCTTTGGTTATAAGTGGAACATGGGTTGGATGAACGATAGTTTGCATTACATGCAGCACGACCCTTTATATCGTCAGCATCATCATCATGAAATGACTTTTTCGATGGTATACGCGTTTAGCGAAAACTATATATTGCCATTAAGCCACGATGAGGTAGTACATGGTAAAGGCTCGTTAATTGAAAAAATGCCAGGCGATGATTGGCAAAAATTTGCAAATTTACGCGCTTATTACGCATTTATGTGGGCACACCCGGGTAAAAAACTCTTATTTATGGGCGGTGAAATTGCACAGCGAAAAGAGTGGGGGCACGATCATTCTATCGATTGGCATTTACTTGAGCACCAAAGCCACAGCGGTATAAAGCACACCGTAAAAGCGCTCAATACCGTTTATAAAACCCAACCCGCGTTGTATGAGCTTGATTCGAGCGCGGCTGGTTTTACCTGGATAGATAACAATAATAATCAGCAGAGCATTTTAAGCTTTGTTCGCTATGCTAAAAACGCAAAAAACTTTGTGGTTGTTATTGCTAATTTTACCCCCGCGTCCTATGAAAACTACGTTATTGGCGTACCGAGTAAAGGGCGTTACAAGGTCATTGTAAATACAGATGATACTCAGTTTTTTGGCTCTGGCGTTGAGGTAACTAAAGATTCTTCGCTGATAGTTCAGGCAATAAACGAATCAAATCATGGTTTTAAACACAGTATTTCAATTGCCATTGGTGGCTTAACTACTATTTATTTACAAAAGGTTGATGATGAGTAACCGATTTGATGTAGCACCCGGTAATGTAGAACCACTTGGCTCTAGTGTTATTGATAATGGGGTCAACTTCGCGCTTTATGCGCCTGGGGCGAGCCAAGCTTATGTATGCCTGTTTGATAAAAGTGGCCATTCAGAAATACTAAAAATGGCGATGAATATCAACGAAGGGGGTATTTGGAGTATTCATATTTCGCCATTAAACGCCGGTGCGCTTTATGGTTTTAGAGTTGAGGGTGAATATAACCCTAAAAATGGTCAACTGTTTAACGAAAATAAGCTGCTGATAGACCCATATGCAAAAGACTTGTTTGGTGAGTTTACTTGGAGTGAACGCCATTACGGGCAAATGCCCATCGGTACTAAAAGCACTGTAAATAATGCGATTGATATACCTAAATCAAAAGTAGCGGCTCCTACGTTGTATAGGCATAAAAAGCCTAACCACCGTTGGTCAAACACGGTTATTTATGAGTGTCATGTAAAAGGTACAACGTGTCGTCATCCTAAAATACCTAAACCTCTACAAGGGAAGTTTTTAGGGTTAAGCCACCCAAGCTTTATTGAACACTTACAAAGCTTTGGTGTTACAGCCGTTGAGCTTTTGCCTGTTCATTCTTTTATTAGTGAGCAATTTTTAACAGGGAAAGGTTTGCAAAACTACTGGGGTTACAACACGCTTAACTTTTTTACCCCCCATAAAGACTATTTGGTAAACGACGATATAAACGAGTTTAAGCAAATGGTGCAAGAGTTTCATGCTGCAGACATAGAAGTCATATTAGATGTTGTTTACAACCATACAGCTGAAGCAGGGGCGGATGGCCCTATACTATCGCTTAGAGGCTTTGATAACTTAGCCTATTACCGCACAGTAGATGGCCAGCCTGACGTATATATAAACGATACCGGCTGTGGTAATACCATAAATATTGACCACCCTAAAACACTGCAACTTGTACTTGATAGCCTTCGTTATTGGGTTGAAGTAATGGGAGTTGATGGTTTTAGGTTTGATTTAGCGACCATTTTAGGCCGCTCAAAAGCAGGCTTTAGCTCCGCACATACTTTTTTACAAGTAGTTGCCCAAGACCCTGTGCTTAACAAAGTTAAGTTAATAAGTGAGCCTTGGGATATAGGCCCAGGTGGTTATCAGCTTGGTGCATTTCCGCCGCCATGGCGAGAATGGAACGATCAATATCGCGATGTAATTAGACGTTTTTGGCAAAGTGAAACAGGCATTATTGCAAGCGTTGCAAAACGTTTGCATGGATCGTTTGATATTTTTGAGCACAGCCAACGTGGGCCGCTCAATAGTATTAATTTCATAACGAGTCATGATGGTTTTACCCTTGCCGATTTAGTGAGTTATGAGCATAAACATAACGAAGCTAATGGCGAGCAAAATCGAGATGGGCACAGTGCAAATCATTCGTTTAACTGTGGGGTAGAAGGTTTTACCAGCGACTCTAAAATAAACGCACTGCGCTTACAGCAACAAAAGAACTTTTTACTTACTTTAATTCTCTCAAAAGGTGTTCCAATGATTGCCGCTGGCAGCGAAATGGCGCACTCGCAAGGGGGGAATAACAATGCTTATTGCCAAAATAATCGCACTAGTTGGCTTGCCTGGAAAGATTCTCAACTTAATCATTCGTTAACACGATTTATTGATGATGCATTAAAAATTAGACGTGCGCACAGTGCGTTTAAACACAGTGTATTTTTAGATGATATAGACGAGCGTTTTACCGTTAAGTGGTTTACCGAACAAGGTAAAACCATGACTGATGCTCACTGGCATGAAGATACCAGGCAGTTTTTAATGTATAGCTTACTTGATAAGCAAAACAATCATGCATTGCTGATTGTATTTAATGCCAGTGAAAAAACAATTTTTTGTCAAATGCCCCCATCGCCAATTAATGCGCCGTGGCAAATGATTCTATCAAGTGTACATAATGCACCTGTGAGCAGTAATGAAGATGCGATGGTTGAAATTTCAGCACAAAGTAGTTGGGTTTTTAGTGCCAATTTAGAGGATGTTAGTCATGGTTAAACAAAGTGATCAAGTGTGTGTAGTAAAGGGCTGGCAAGAAGGTCCTGTTATTGATGAAAGTACGCTTAAAGATGACTTAACACGGCATTTTTATTATACCCTCGGCCGAGATAAGGTGGGGGAATCGCAGCATTATTTGTATCACGCATTAGCGCTTACTATTCGCGACAGACTTGTGGCCCGCTGCAGAGAAACGAATCAACAAATTAAGCAAGAGAAACGCCGCAAAACGGCTTACCTTTCTCTTGAGTTTTTGATGGGGCGTGCGCTAGGTAATGCTGTTTTAAATCTAGATTTAGATGAACAAGTAAGCTCAGCACTACAAGAGTACTGCACAACAATAGAAACAATTGAAGACGCCGAGCACGACGCTGGCCTAGGAAATGGTGGGCTAGGGCGCCTTGCAGCCTGCTTTTTAGATAGCTGTGCTAGTTTAGCGTTGCCTGTTATTGGCTATGGCCTACGATACGAATACGGCATGTTTAATCAATCGATTAAAGATGGTAACCAAATTGAGCAACCAGATAACTGGCTACGTGAAGGACATCCATGGGAGCTAAGCGCACCAGAGCATGCAAAACGTGTGAAGTTTGGTGGCTATGTGCAAAGTTACACAGATAAATTTGGCAGAGAGCACCGTCAATGGATGGGCTCACAAGATGTATTAGCTGTACCGTACGATGTACCTGTCCCTGGGTATAAAAACAATATCGTAAATACACTACGTCTGTGGAAATCAGAGGCAACAGATGAATTTAATTTAACCGAATTTAATGCGGGCAGTTATTCAGAAGCCGTCGCACAAAAAAATCTAGCCGAACAGATCACCATGGTGCTGTATCCAAATGACAGCAGCGAAAATGGTAAGGAACTTAGGTTACGCCAACAATACTTTTTATCATCGGCGAGTATTCAAGACGTAGTAGACCAATGGGTTTCCCAACATGGCGAGAGCTTTAGTGACTTTGCTGATTTTCATGTTTTTCAGTTAAATGACACGCATCCAAGTATTGCTGTTGCAGAGCTAATGCGTATTTTAATTGATGATTACGAATTAAATTGGAACGATGCTTGGAAAATCACAACTAAAACAATGGCTTATACAAATCATACGCTACTTCCTGAAGCGCTTGAAAAATGGTCTGTTTCGTTGTTTTCAAAATTATTGCCACGCATTTTAGAAATAGTTTACGAGATAAATGCACGCTTTTTAGCACAAGTTTCACAGCAATGGCCGGGAGATGTTGAAAAGCAACGTGCATTGTCACTGATTGAAGAGGGTGATGAGCCGCAAATTCGTATGGCTTATTTAGCTATTGTAGGTAGTTACTCTGTAAATGGCGTAGCAGCACTTCATACTGAACTGTTAAAAGCGGGATTATTTAAAGAATTTTATGCACTGTGGCCAGATAAGTTTAATAACAAAACAAATGGTGTAACGCCTCGTCGATGGCTTGCGCATTGTAATCCAGTATTAAGTGAATTAATTGGTGAAAAAATTGGCCATGATTGGGTTAAAAACTTTTCAAAAATTAGTGACCTACGTCGTTTTTATGACGACAAGGCATTTCATGAGCAGTGGCAAAATGCTAAACGTGAAAACAAACAACGTTTAGTTGATTTAGTTAAGGCGCGCTGCGATATCGATTTTGATGTATCAATGATGTTTGACGTACAAGTAAAACGTATCCACGAATACAAACGTCAGCTATTAAACATACTTCATGTGATTCATTTATATGACCGTATTCGCCGTGGGGATACCCAAGGGCTTGTTCCTCGTTGTGTTCTATTAGGTGGTAAAGCAGCGCCGGGTTATTACATGGCTAAAAAAATTATTAAGCTTATTAATAACGTGGCAGAGGTTATAAATAAAGACCCTCAAGCTGCGCCATATTTACGCGTCGCCTTTTTGCCTAATTACAACGTAACCGCAATGGAAGTTATTTGTCCTGCAACTGATCTCTCAGAGCAAGTATCTACCGCAGGCAAAGAAGCGTCTGGTACTGGCAACATGAAATTTATGATGAATGGTGCATTGACAATAGGCACGCTGGATGGCGCAAACATTGAAATTAGAGATGCTGTTGGTGCTGATAACTTCTTTTTGTTTGGCGCACAAGCGCACGAAATTGACGATATTAAATCACGTTATAATCCAGAGCATTTAATATCGCAAAATAGCGATTTAAAGAATGTGATGCAATTACTCGAGAGCGGGCATTTTAATTTATTTGAACCATGCTTATTTGACGACATAACAAATGCAATTAAGAGCCCGCACGATCCATGGCTTGTTGCTCACGATTTTGAAAGTTATGTAGCAGCTCAAAAAGAAGTTGATAAAGCTTACGCAGATCAGACCTACTGGACACAAATGAGTATTTTAAATACAGCAGCCAGTGGTATGTTTTCAAGTGACAGAACCATAAGCCAATACAGTGAAGATATTTGGCATTTAGAACCCCTCAATATTAGTGAAACAGACTTAACGACAACTAAAAGCCATGCCACTAACAGCCTAGACTAAATGGAGAGAGTATTATGCCTAATTATGCAAATCGCTACATAAGTAGCCTAACCAGAGAAACTTACGCGTTAATACTGGCAGGCGGTCGCGGTTCTCGCCTGCATGAGTTAACCGATTGGCGAGCAAAGCCAGCAGTTTACTTTGGTGGTAAACATCGAATTATCGATTTTCCACTATCAAACTGCATTAACTCGGGTGTGAGACGTGTTGGTATTGCTACACAATATAAATCACATTCATTAATACGCCATGTAAACCGCGCATGGGGGCACTTTAAAAAAGAGCTAGGAGAGTCGGTTGAAATACTACCTGCATCTCAGCGCCAAGGTGATGATTGGTATTGTGGAACCGCAGATGCTGTTTTTCAAAACATAGATATTATTCGTCACGAGCTTCCTAAATATGTGATGATTTTGTCTGGAGATCATGTGTACCGTATGGACTATGGTGCTTTATTGGCTGAACATGTGCAAAAAGGCGCAGATATGACTGTGTGTTGTATTGAAGTCCCAGTAGAGGAAGCCGCAGACACGTTTGGTGTAATGACCGTTGATGAAGAAAATAGAGTGTGTCGTTTTGATGAAAAACCAGCAATGCCGAGCTCCGTACCCGGCAAGCCAGGTACATGTTTAGCATCAATGGGGAACTACATTTTTAATACTGAATTTTTGTTTGAGCAACTTAAAAAAGATTCTGAAAATGAAGGCTCTGGACGCGATTTTGGTCACGATATTATTCCAGCGATTATAGAAGAGCATAATGTGTTTGCCTTCCCATTTAGAGATCCAAACCAAGAAGGGCAACCTTATTGGCGAGATGTAGGTACGCTTGATTCGTTCTGGGAAGCTAATATGGAACTGGTAATGCCAGAACCACAACTTGATTTATACGATCCAACGTGGCCAATATGGACTTATCAAGAGCAACTACCACCTGCTAAGTTTATTTTTGATGATGAAGATAGACGTGGTATGGCTTTAGACTCAACAGTCTCGGGTGGGTGTATTATTTCGGGCTCTGCGGTTAGAAAATCCCTGTTGTTTTCTAACGTTCACGTTCGCTCATTTTGTACCATTGAGCAGTCGGTGATTTTACCCGGTGCGGTTATAAACCGAGGTTGTAAAATTAAACGCGCAATAATAGATAGAAGCTGTGAAATACCGGCAGGTCTTGAAATAGGTTTTGACAAAAAAACAGATGAAGAAAACGGCTTTAGAGTATCTAAAAAAGGTATCGTTCTTGTTACACGTGATATGCTCACTGAGCTTGCAAAAAAGTTAGAACGCCAAGCGCGAGAAAATAAAAAGCTAGCGTAACAACAAGTTAGATAAGCACGACAACATAGCTTGCTCATTTGTGAGCAAGCTCACACAGGTTTAAAGGAAATAATAAATTAATGCATGTATTAATGGTTGCAGCAGAAAATGACGCGTTACCAGGCGCAAAAGTAGGCGGTGTGGCAGATGTAGTACGCGATGCACCTAAGGCTCTCGCAAAGCAAGGTATAACGGTTGATGTTGTTATTCCTGATTACGGGTTTGAGCCGCTTGAGCGTATTTATATAGGTGAAGTAACCGTTGCATTTAATGCTCAACCCCATGTGTTAACCATTTTTAAAGTACAACAAGCCCAAAATAATGTAAGCCAAATTGTTATTAGCCACCCGCTATTTAGTGAATCAGGCAGTGTATATTGTAATGATGCACCGGGGAGGCCTTTTGCAACTGATGCGACTAAATTTGCTCTATTTAACGCAGCCGTCTGCGAAGCGTTATTACAAGGTGTATTAAAGCGCCCTACAGCGCTGCATTTACATGATTGGCACAGTGCCTGCGTTGCAGTTTTGCTTAAGTTTGAGCCTCGTTATAGCTCACTTAATACCTTACCTATTGCTTTCACAGTGCATAATATTGCACTGCAAGGGATAAGGCCTTTCAAACATGATGATTCAAGCTTAGAGGCGTGGTTTCCATCACTAAGTTATAATGGCCAGCAATTATGCGACCCGCGTTACCCTCATTGTTTTAATCCTATGCGCAGTGCAATAAATTTGTGCGATAAAATACATGTTGTATCGCCAACTTACAGCCAAGAGGTTCTTGAACCTAGCAATTACGAACATGGTTTTTTTGGTGGCGAAGGGCTTGAGCAAGATCTGCAAAATGCAGCAAGCCAAGGCAAGCTTGTTGGTATTTTAAATGGCTGCGAATATCCAAGCAATGCACTTGAAGGAGCAACTCTCGCCGATTTTTATAGCCAAGCTGAGAGTACTTTGTTTGGTTGGATGGCCAATTACGAGCAGTTACAAAGTGGCTACTATATTGCCCACCAACGACTACAACAATTTAAAGCAACGGTTAATAACGGTCCATTAGTTACAAGCGTTGGCCGTCTTACTGAGCAAAAAGTGTTGTTATTGTGCCAGCAGGTTAATGGGGTTTTAGCTATTGATAAAGTGTGCCAATTAATTAATGAACATAACGGCAGACTTATTATTCTCGGCTCGGGTGACAAAGAGCTCGAAAGCATATTTACCAAAGCAATGGCGCGTAATTCCAATCTTTTATTTTTAAAGGGGTATGGGCAAGGTGTTGGCGATTTAATGTATCAATTAGGTGACTTATTTTTAATGCCAAGCTCGTTTGAACCGTGTGGTATTAGCCAAATGCTAGCAATGCGAGCGGGGCAACCGTGTTTAGTACACAGTGTTGGCGGATTAAAAGATACTGTTAAACACCACGAAAATGGTTTTAGCTTTAATGGAGACACGTTGGCAACGCAAACGCGTAATTTAATTAGCTGTTTAGACGAAACTCTCTTAATTAAAAAGCAAAATCCTAAAAGATGGCATAAAATTAAGCACAGCGCAGAGCAAATGCGTTTTTCGTGGCCACAAGTGGCAACTGATTATATAACAACCTTATACCGGTAAATCGTTTCTGTACTTTAAAGTTTAGTGACAAATCTACCTGCTTAGGGTTTAATTACTTAGTATTATATAAAAGCTAAGAAGTAGGTAATGTGTCTGTATTTGTTGCAAGGCAAGCAATATTCAATCGAAGTAAAAAAGTAGTAGCCTATGAGCTACTTTTTCGTGATAGTCCAAAAAATTATTTTCCAGATATTGCAGAAGGCCAAGCAACAGCAAGGCTTATTATGGAAAATCAATTAAATTTAGGTACACGCCATATTACATCAGGCAAAAAAGCGCTTATAAATATAGGACCTGAATCATTAAAACTCGATTTATGTGCTTTCTTACCATGCCAAGACGTTGTGATTGAGTTGCTCGAAACCATAGAACCTACCGACGACAACTATGAGCTATGCCGAGGTTTATTTCATAGTAACTACAAACTCGCGCTCGATGATTTTGTATATAAACCACAATGGGATCGTTTTCTAAAGCTTGTGAAGCTCATTAAATTTGATATTGCAATTACACCTCTTAGCGAAATACAGCCCATAGTTACTAAGTTACAAGCGCATAAACAAATAAAAATACTAGCCGAAAAAATAGAAACACAAGAAGACTATGAGCTTGCCTTTGATATGGGGTTTGATTATTTTCAAGGCTATTTTTTTGCAAAGCCTACCATGATCAAGCAAAACGACATTGATTATAATTATGGTTTAGTCGTCGCTATTTACGCAGAAATAATGAAGCAAAGCCCTGACATTAAAACAATCGCAAGCCTGTTTGAGCTAGATGCTGCACTCGCATATAAGTTACTGAGATTAATAAACAGCGGTGTGTTTCCTATACAAAGCCAAATATCGTCATTAAAGCAAGCGCTCGTGTATTTAGGACACGAACGCCTTAAAAAGTTTGTGAGCCTTATTGTTACTGCTCATACAGCGGGTAAAAAACCTGCAGAGCTAATGCAAGTGTGTGTTGTACGTGCTCGTTTTTGTGAGCTTGTGGCAAAAAAGGTTAATAAAAGTCAGTCAGGCGAAGCATTTTTAACAGGATTATTTTCACTGCTAGATGCAATCCTTGATCAACCAATGAGCTTGCTTGTTGAAAAGCTACCTTTCCCTGATGAAATAAAAACGGCATTATTAGGGGACAAAAACACACTTTATTATATTTTAAACGTTGTTAAAGCATATGAAACAGGAAGCTGGTGGGCACTTGAACAAGCTGTACTTTTGTTGAATATTGACAGTGCTATACTACCTCCACTTTACCAGCAGTCAGTCGATTGGGCTGACAGTTATAAGAATAATATTTAACGGATAATAGCTTTAATGCGCAATTATAATATGGACTTTATTCGCGGCGTTGCCGTGCTTGGCCTCGTTTACATGAATGCTTACGCCTTCGGCATTTTTGAATATGGGTATTCCTCCTTAACTAATCCTCCTGTTAGCGACTCAATTATTCACACCCTTAGCAGCGTGTTTGTAGACGGGCGTTTTAGAACGCTGTTTAGTTTGCTTTTTGGTGCTGGGCTTTATATTCAGTGGCAACGTTACAAGTCTGAAGTGCAGATAAAAAGCAGGCTCTATTGGTTAATCCTCTTTGGTTTAGCGCATGGTTTTTTACTTTGGGCCGGTGATATTTTATTTGTTTACGGTGTATCTGGCTGGTTTGTTATTAAATATTTAGAAAGTGATAGCAACGTACTTTTAAAAAGAGGGTTTGCATTTACCTTGTTGTCGGCTGTGATTACCTTACTTGTTATATCTAGCGTACCCGATGAAATAATTTACCGCGATACAGCACAGTTTATTGAATTATATAACCCACACTATATTGATTACTTTATTAGTAACCTTGCTATGAACACGTTAATGCTTGTTATGGTGCCAATAATGACAATGTGGATGTGCGTGGGCCTTATGCTCATTGGCATTTATTTATATAAACAAGACGTTTTTAGTAAAGGCTTAACGACTCAGCAATTAATAGTTTGCGGTGCAATGACCCTTGTTTTTTGTGGAATCAGGCTTTATGCATCACAGCTTAATGGCAGCTTAGGATATGGGGTGCAAGAATTTGTAAATATTTTTGCGGCGCTAGGTATGGCTACGCTGTATATTCATTTAATTGTTAAATTTTGCAATAACAGCGCACACGTTGGCACGCTTATTCAACAAGCGGGGCGCTTAGCATTTACTTTATATATTAGCCAAACACTCATACAACTGTTGTTATATAAAGTGCTATTTACGCACTGGGTGCTCAATTTTGATCGTATTGACTACTGGTTAGTTGCAACGGCATTAGTTGCACTGCAGCTCATATTTACCTTTATATACAGCCGTTATTTTAACCAAGGCCCGCTTGAATTTGTATGGCGTAAATTAACGAAAGCAAAAATTAATGCTTAAACACCTATAAATTTTAAATTAGGGGCGAAAAAATAGTGTGGGTGGTTTACACTACTCGCCTTAAAAATTACTACGCTATAAGTGCCATGACCGAATTAAAACGTTTAAATAAATTTATTAGTGAAACAGGATTTTGTTCACGCCGCGAAGCCGATAAATATATTGAGCAAGGTCGTGTCAGCGTTAATGGCTACTCGCCTGAAATGGGCGTAAAAGTTGCTGCTACCGATGTTGTATTGGTTGATGGCAAGCCACTTAAAGCCACACCAAAGCGCGTTTATATCGCTTACAATAAACCAGTTGGTATTACGTGTACTACCGAAAGTAAAATTCAAAGTAATATTATTCGCGCGGTAAATTATCCTACGCGTATATTTCCAATAGGGCGTTTAGATAGACCTTCTGAAGGGCTTATATTTTTAACTAACGAAGGCGACATCGTTAATAAAATTTTGCGTGCGGGTAATAACCACGAAAAAGAATATGTTGTTACGGTTGATAAACCGCTTAATCGTCAGTTTGTTACAAAAATGGCCAATGGCGTGCCTATTTTAGATACGGTGACTAAAAAGTGTAAAGTGACACAAACTGCCCCTAAAGAATTTAAAATAGTACTTACACAAGGTTTAAACCGCCAAATACGCCGTATGTGTGAATATTTAGGTTACGAAGTGGTGACGTTAAAGCGCACTCGTATAATGAACGTAACACTAAAAGGTTTAAAGGTAGGGCAGTGGCGTCATTTATCTGATACTGAAATGGCGCAAATAAACGACTCGATTTCTGACTCAGGTAAAACTCAAGAACATTCGCTTGATGCTAATAAACAATCAGAAAATAATACGCCGTCAGCTCCTAAAAAGCGTGATTTTCAGGGTGAAAATCCTCGCCGTTTTAATAAAGGCGAACAAAGTGGCGAGCGTAGTACTGAGCGAAATTCAAGTCGCAACTCTGATCGCAGTAATGCTAATGGCGAGCGCAAAAATGAGCGCAGTAAAGCACCTTATCAAAAGCGTTCTACCACGTATGTTGGTAAGCCAAAAAGTATTAAAGAGAACAAGTCGTCACAGTCAAAACCTAGCTCGGGGCGTACCCTTAGCTTAAAAAAATAATCTGCACCTAAGTGGTATTCTACTACCACTGTATTTCTTGTACTATATTGCCAAGTGGGCTTGTAACGCCCACTAAATTTATATTGTTATTTTGCAAAGTCACCAATTTATTCTTATCTAAATACCATCTAAAAGTGTATTTTCTGTAGTTCTGTAAACTAAGCACAGTTAGCGTTGCACAACTGTACTCATAATCATTTGGGCAACTACCTACCTCGAGTAATTGATGCTCTTGCTGCCATATATTATTGCTGTGTTTATTGGCCCATAATTTCACAGAAATACAAACTGACGTCCATAACCATAAGTAAATTAAAATGGGCAAAAACAGTGGTATAAATGCGCTGCGGAACTTCCCATGCTCAGCAATATAATTTTTAACTGTATGTTTAAATTCAAAGTTATTATTGTATTTTTTATATAGGTGCCTTAATAAAACAACCGACAACACTATCGCCGTTATTGGAAATAACGTAAATGTTAAGGTGTTATATATACTGTTGGGGATAAAAGCGGGGTCGGCTTGTTCATCCCATGCAAGTAAAACCAGCGGAGGTGCTGTTACTAAGAGTAATAAGGCGCTGTTGAAGAGTTGCTTAAAGGTCAAAGGGTATTCACTTATAAAATGTTGCTTGTATAAAGCCCAAATTAGCGCTTAATGTTTCGCTATTAAATGCTAAAGCCAATATAAAATAAGAGTATACCTAAATAAACTGCAATCGCCGATAACGAGTTTTTAGAGCGCAGGCGATTAACAAGGTCGCGTGTGCCATCGAACATACCGGAAATAACCAGTAGTATGCCTCCTGTAAAACGGTAGTTGTTTAAGTTCACGTTACCATTTTCATCAGTTATAAAGCGTAAATAACCAAAAAGTATAAAAAGGCTGCCCGCTATTAGAAGTGCAATTTTAAAGTTTTCCAAGGCTTTTCCATAATATTGAGTTAGATATTAAAACGCCACTGAGTCTAGCTAGTATAATTTTACTATATTTCGAATTCAAATTTTGCCTAAATCCATTAAATGTCCTCATTATGTCGCTATATTAGGCGTATATACGCTAAAGCTTGATTTATATTGTGCATTAGCAAGTACACCTTAGTTATATGTTGGGTAAGCTGTTAAGATGCGCCGTCTTAATAATGTAGAAAGGTTATAGAAGTAACATGTCAAAATTTTTCTTTATGGGTAAGCCCGACATAATGGGTAAAAATAACAGTAATGGATTTGCGCCAAATCGTACCGCAAAGGTAGGCACAGAGTTACACCCGTTAACGCTAATTGTAAACTCAACTGAACGACAATCAGAAATAGAAGCCATACTAGCAGAGCATTCGCTATTTGCTTCAATTGAAGTTAAAGCAGACGTACCAGAAGATATTCGCGAACTAGACTTTGCGCTTAGCAAGTCAACACCACAAGTATTTGATAAAGTACCAGAGCGTAACGCACCTTGTGTATGTGGTAGTGGCAAAAAATATAAAAAGTGTTGCGGTTAGTTTCTTAACAACTAAATATGTAGCCTTTCTTTTTTTATCGGTATTAAATAAAAATGCCACTGACCTTGAGCCAGTGGCATTTTTTAATGTTAACCGATTATATGTTTAACTACTTACGTGGCTCGTAATCAATTCTAAATATAACCGTGTAAAGTACTGGCACCACAATGAGCGTTAGTATGGTAGCAAAGCCCAAACCAAACATAATTGTTACCGCCATTGACTGAAAAAACACGTCAAATAACAGCGGGATCATACCTAAAATAGTAGTTATAGCCGCCATAGCAACTGGGCGCACACGGCTCACACCAGAGTCAAACACGGCTTCATAAGGCGATTTACCTTCACTCAATTCGAGATTTATTTGATCAACTAATACAATACCGTTTTTAATAAGCATACCGCTTAAGCTTAATAAACCAAGTAGTCCCATAAAACTAAACGGAGCATTCATAGCTAACAAGCCCGCGCTTACACCGATAATAGCTAACGGAACCGTTGCCCAAATCACAAGTGGTTGCTTAAGCGAGTTAAAAAGTAATACGGTTACTGCAAACATCGCTAAGTAACCCAGTGGTAATGAGCCAAATATTGCTTTTTGAGCTTTGCTTGAAGATTCAAACTCGCCGCCCCATTCTAGTTCGTAACCGCGCGGTAATTCCATGTTTTCTATTGGTCCGCGAATACGTGCAAATAGTTTGGCAGGGGTTTCATCCCCTAATACATCGTGATCGGCCATAATCGTAATTGTACGTTTGCGATCGCGGCGCATTATTAGGCTGTCTTCCCACTGCACATCAAATTCGTCTACAACTTGGGTTACTGGTACAAATACACCAAGTACTGGGCTGTATATTTGAAGGTCGTGTACGCTTTCTACGTTTAAGCGCTCGTTAGCAGGAGATCGTGCAATAATAGGCAGCAACTGCGTGCCATCGCGATATACGCCCACTTGTTTACCCGATAAACTTGTTAGTAATACATTGTCTAAGTCAGATTTACTAATACCTAAGCGGCGTGCTTTTTGCTCGTTAAACTGCGGGCGAATCATTTTAGTACGTGCACGCCAGTCATCACGAATATTGTACGCGCCATCGTCGTTACCAATAAGTTCTTCAGCTTTAGCAGCGAGTTGTCTTAAAATAACAGGATCAGGGCCTGAAAAACGCGCTTCTATTTTTGCATCAGTAGAAGGACCAATTTCCATTGGCTTAATTTTAAGCTGTGCAGAGAGTGCATGATTATTTGAGTAATCACGTACAGTTTGCATTACAGTCGCTACGGCTTCTCTGTTGGCTACACGAATAATTAATTGCCCGTACGCGGGGTATGATTTTTCTGGTGCGTAGGTAAGCATAAAGCGTGGCGCGCCTTGGCCTGTTGTACTTGTTACTTCTTCAACAAGGTCTTCTTTTTGCAAAAACTCTTCAAGTTTTTTAACGCCCTCTAGGGTTGAGCGAATATCAGAGCCTTGCTCTTGCCAGTAATCTACATAAAACATAGGTGTATTAGAGGCAGGAAAAAACGACTGTTTAACAGAGCCAAAACCAACAACCGCAGTACACAGTAAAACAACCATTAATATAAGCGTGGTTTTTCTAAAGTGCAGCGCTAAATCTAAAATCGCTTTGTAACCATTAAAAATAAAACCTTTATATGGGTCTTCATCTTCTTGGCCTTCTTCGTTTTTAAACTCGTTTTCTTTGAACATTAAATTGGCAAAAAATGGCGTTAGCGTAATGGCTGTTATCCAACTTAATAAAAGCGAAATAAACAACACCCAAAACAAGCTACCGGCAAATTCACCACTGGCATCAGAGCTTAATCCAATTGGCGCAAAGGCAGTGACTGCAATGACTGTTGCACCTAGTAAGGGCCATTTTGTTTGCTCAACAATATTAACCGCCGCTTTGAGTTTTGTTTGCCCACGTTTAAGGTTTATTAGTATCCCTTCGGTTACAACTATTGCGTTATCAACCAGCATCCCTAGGGCAATAATAAGTGCTCCAAGCGATATGCGTTGCAAGTCGATAGCAAACAACTTCATAAATATAAACGTACCCAGTACAGTAAGCAGTAAAATACCACCAATTAAAATACCGCTTTTTAAACCCATAAATAGCAGCAGTACTACAATAACAATCGCAATAGCTTCAAGTAAGCTGATAATAAAACCATCAACCGATTTTTGAACCTCTTGTGGTTGGTTGTATACCGAATTTATGTCAATACCATGAGGGCGTTGATACTCAAGTGAGGCTAAGTGCTCGTCAATGTGTTTACCCACATCTACCACGTTAACTCCCGACATAAACGATACGCCAATAAGCAAAGCTTGCTGAGAATTATAACGAATAACATTGTTAGGTACTTCTGCGTACTCTCTGTAAACCTTTGCTACGTCGCCTAAATAAATAAGCTCACTTGCACCAGGTTTTGAAATTAATAGCGTTTCGAGCTCTTTTACATCTTTAAATTCGCCAGTAGGGTGCAAGCGAATTGACTCATCGCCCACGCGAATTTTACCCGCGTTAGATACCGTATTTTGCGATTGCAGTAACTGAAATATATGACTGGGTGCAATGCCTAATTGAGCTAATTTACGCGTTGAGACTTCAACCATTACTTGCGGTTGCTGCTCACCTGCAACCGTTACTTTACTTACGCCTTTAACCAAGACTAGCTCGCGCTTTAAAAAGTCTACGTAGTCTTTAAGCTCGTCATATGAGTAGCCATCACCGGTTACCGAATACATAACACCGTAAACATCGGCAAAGTCATCTAAAATAGTGCTTGGGTAAACGCCGCTGGGAAGCGAAGGGGAGAGGTCGTTAATTTTACGACGCATTTCATCCCAAATTTGGCGAAGTTGCTCTTTTCGATAAGTGCTTTTCATCTCTACCGAAATTTGCGACTTGCCGTTAGATGAAATAGAAGTAACGTAATCAACATAAGGGAGTTGCTGAATCGCGTTTTCCAGAGGAAAAGTTACTTCTTCCTCTACTTGTTGCGGCGACGCGCCAGGGTACATGGTAATAACCATGGCTTTTTTAAGCGTAAACTCAGGGTCTTCTAATTGCCCTAAATCAAAATACGACACGGTACCGCCAATTAATAGCAGCAGCGTAAACATCCAACTGATTACTTTTTTCTCTATGGAGAGTTGTGCAAAGCTCATAATTATAAGCCTCGCTCTTTATTCCATGCTCTTACTTTCATGCCTTCTTTTAGTGAATGCACACCGGCAGAAACAACAATTTGGCCTTCTTTAATACCACTTAACACCTCAATACCATCGCGGTGTAGCTGGCCAATTTTTACTGCTTGTTTATGTACTTGGCTAGTTTCTGAATCAAAAAGCCACACGTAGGCATTATCTTTAATAGACTCTTGAGGTTCAGAAAACACTGATTCGATTGGCAGTATTGTGTAAGACACTTGCGAGCGCGTTACTTTACTTAAATCAATAAATACACTGCCCGTCATACCCGCTAGTAAATTAAAGTCCTCAGGTACTGGTAGCGAAAACACAACTTTATAGGTAAGTGTTGCAGGGTCTGCTTGGGTATCCCACTCTTTAATATCAAGTGTGTATTCTTTATCGTCAAAGCCATCGAATTTTACAGTAGGGTGGTAATCAGTGCCTTTTTGAAAACGAGCGACTATTTTTTCAGGAACTTGGATTTCTACATCCATTAAATCGCGTGTTTCTAAACGCAATATATTTTGTTTGGCTTGAATGTTTTCAAAGTTTTTAACAAATACTTTTGCAACTGTGCCTGAAAATGGCGCGCGTAGCTCGCTGTACTCAAGGTTTGTTTGTGCAATTTTAAATGCAGATTCAGCAATTTGCATATTAGCAGTGGCTTGATCTAATTCTGATTGGCTAGTGATTTTTTTCTCAAACAATTGCTCAATACGGCCAAGTTGTGATTTTGCCAATTCAAAGCGCGCTTTGCGCTCATCAAACTGCAACTGAAAATCTTCAGGGTCCAGTTTTGCTAATAAATCACCTTTTTCAACGTGTTCACCAGCAAGCACAGGAAACTTAATAAGTTCGCCGTTTACCCTAAAAGCAAGGTAAGAGCCTTGGTTTGCAACAACCTCAGCAGGAAAGCTGCGAATGTTAGTTTGAGAATCATGACCTATGTTGAATAATTTAACAGGGCGAATGGGCTCTTCTTTAACTTGTTGTTCTGGCTCAGAACAGGCTATTAAGCTTAGTAAAGTCGTAGTTAAAAAACATAGACGAAAGAGTTTCATGTCTTCTCCGTTGCAATGATGGCAAAATAATTAAGTGCAGCATACGCTGCAAACATATAAAATAAAAATCATAAAATTTTAGAAACTCAATAAGTTTTACTTATAATGTTGCAGAGCGGTATATGAAGCTGAATCAATTAATAATTTTA
>NZ_JACJDN010000900.1:0-1189 GCF_014163565.1 Pseudoalteromonas sp. SR45-5
CCTTGGACCCAAACCAAGTGCGCTACCAAACTGCGCTAATCGCCGAAACTTATTATTGCTAGCGAGTGACCTCGTTGACAACGGGGTGCATAATAGTGATTTGACGGGGTTAGGTCAAACGTTTTTTTAAGAAAACCAATCAAGTGCTCATTTTTAGTGCACAATGGTTAAATATTACAATAGTCGGCTGAATTTTAAACTATTTAACAGCTCAAACGTTATATACCTTAAAAGCAACTTGGCGCTGCTATGCTTTTCTGCGAAAATAGTAGGCACATTATAAAACGAGTTAAATAAAGAGCGTATTTTTCTTTATTAGCATTTTTACCCCTATTTTATTATGCATTCGTTTTTAGAGTATCGGTATCTAGTTAATTAACCCCAATTAAAGGTCACCCATGACGGCAAACATCATTGATGGTAAGGCAATCGCAAAACAAGTACGTAGCGCTGTAGCAGAACGCGTAAGTGAACGTGTAGCAAATGGTTTACGTGCACCAGGACTTGCAGTAGTACTTGTAGGACTTGATCCAGCAAGCCAAGTTTATGTTGGTTCAAAACGTAAAGCCTGTGAAGAAGTAGGTTTTATCTCTAAATCATTTGATTTACCAGCAGACACACAAGAGCAAACTCTTTTAGATTTAATTGACGAGCTAAATAATGATGCCGAAGTTGATGGAATTTTAGTGCAGTTACCACTGCCAAAAGGTCTTGATGCTGAAAAGATTTTAGAACGTATTACCCCACATAAAGATGTTGATGGATTTCATCCATATAACATTGGTCGATTAGCACAGCGTATGCCTGCCCTTCGCCCATGTACCCCTAAAGGTATTATTACATTACTTGATTCAACGGGTGTACGTTATAAAGGGATGCATGCAGTTGTCGTTGGCGCGTCAAATATTGTTGGTCGTCCAATGTCGTTAGAGCTTTTATTAGCAGGTTGTACTACCACTGTGTGCCATAAATTTACTCAAGACTTAGAAACACATGTTCGCCGCGCTGACTTATTAGTTGTGGCTGTCGGTAAACCTGAATTTATACCGGGAGATTGGATAAAAGAAGGCGCTATTGTTATCGATGTGGGCATTAACCGCTTAGATACGGGTAAATTAGTCGGTGATGTTCAATACAGTGTGGCCGAACAAAAAGCGCATTTTATTACACCTGTACCAGGTGGCGTTGG
>NZ_JACJDN010000901.1:0-1186 GCF_014163565.1 Pseudoalteromonas sp. SR45-5
GTGTTTTAATGGGTTTTGCAACATGAGCATTCATGCCAATAGATAAGTATCGTGTAATATCATCTTTCATAACATTAGCTGTTAAGGCAATTATTGGAATATTTGCGATAGTTTCATCACTATCATTACGAATAATTTGAGTCGCCTCAACACCGTCCATGATAGGCATATGAATATCCATTAAAATTATATCAAACGGCTCTAACTTTACTGTTTGGATGCACTCTAATCCATTATCAACTAAGTAAACCTGAGCGCCGCTATTTTCTAGTATGTTGGTAACTATGAGTCGATTGATTGAATTATCTTCCACAACTAATACTTTAATACCCGCCAGCGACTGTTCACTCACAGTATTTACTTTAGGCACTTCATTAAAAAAACCTAACACTCTACTGCTCACCTCCTTATACAAGACACTCGAATAAACAGGTTTTTGCAAAATTGTGTTTATATTTATTTTGTTAGCCACATCATTAAGTAAAACCTCATGATCCCTTGTAAGTACAATTATATTACTGCAAAGCTGGGGATTAATATTATAAATACGCGTTAAAAATGTTTCACTACTCATCGCTGGCATTATCCAATCGACAATAATGACTTTAAATTTTTCTTTATTCTGTTCAATAATATCAATAGCTTGCTTAGCAGACGAGCACGCAGTACATGCTAAACCCATAGCTGTAAACTGATTTTCAATTACTTTAAGGTCCTCTTCATTATCATCTATAATTAATACATCAAACGGATCAGTAAAGATTAGGTTAGGCGTATCATCAATCAACGCCTGGTTGTTCAATTTAACTTCCACCGAAGCTACAAACTCACTACCCACACCTTGAGTGCTGTGTACTGTTATATCACCACCCATCAATTGGCATAAACTCTTACTAATTGTTAAACCTAACCCTGTACCACCAAACTTCCTAGTTGTAGAACTATCTGCCTGAGTAAATGATTCAAATAAATTACTAAGATTATCCTCAGCGATGCCAATACCTGAGTCTTTAACTGTAAAATATAAGCAAACACTTTGCGGATCGTCTAATAACTTTCTTGACTCAATTAAAACCGATACAGTGCCGTGAGGGGTGAATTTAATTGCGTTAGAGCATAAATTTAACAGCACCTGATTTATTCGCACTACATCGCCGATTAAGTCCAGTTTAACTGCCTCATCAAT
>NZ_JACJDN010000902.1:0-1185 GCF_014163565.1 Pseudoalteromonas sp. SR45-5
GGTTTGCATTCTCTATTGACAAACTATGCGATAATAGCCGCCATTGTTTAAATATATTTAGTAAAAGATCCAATAAATGAAATCATACAATAGCATTCAAGAACGTATAGAAATTTTAGAAGACAAACTAACGGCAATACATGACGAAATAGAAACACTAAAAACCCCTGCTAAAAACAACAATGAACGTATTATTTTTAAGTTTATTGAAACAGGCAGCACAGGTAAAACGAAGGATTTTGTTCGTGAGTTAGGTATTAAATCACCACGTGACGGTTTGTTTTCATCAGGTGACGTTACAAAACTAATTAAAGATGGCGCTGAAGATATTTCACCTGCGTTATTAGAAATCGCAAGACAGCTTGCCAGTGCACGTAATAAAAATGGCCCAAGCCGTTAATTACGCAGTCACGCAGTATCTAGAAGCCCAGCTAAGCTGTCGCTTCTAGATATGTAATCATATTAAACTAAATTAATCACATAGTTCTATATTAAGGCTGGTAAGCAAGTTTAGTGCTTCGAAGCGATCAAACTTAGCATTCGCTAAAATATTATTATTCAAATCTATATTAAACGCTGTCGCACCTACAAAATCACATTTTGTTAAGTTAGTTTGAAAAAACTCACTATCGCGAAAATCTGTTCCTGTAAATTCACTACCGCTTAAATCAGCATGTCTAAAATCAACATTTTTGGCAAAGCAGTGTGTTAGTTTGAGAGCTTTGAGGGTTAATTCAAAAAAAGAACTATTACTGAGCTCGCAATAATTAAAACTCACCGGTGCGTTAATACTAAGCGCTGGCCAATCTACGTCAGTCCATTGCAGACTATTTAATTTACAGTGGCTAAAACTTACATTTTCAAGTGAACTGTAGTTCCATTTAAGTGACGATAAATTACAGTTTTTAAAGTTGCACTGTATAAATCGGCAATTTTTAAACTGCCCGCCTGAAAAGTCGCAATCGGTAAATGTGCACTCTTCAAACTCAGAATTTTCAGTTAGTTGCTCTTCGCGCTGTAAAGCATTAAATTGCTCGTCGAAGTAGTGATTATTATTTGAAATTGACACTATTAACCTAGTTTTTAATGGGCATAGACGCTATTTTTAGGTAAATCTTTTTTAAGCGCAAGCACTGCAATAAAAATCAAAGCAAATAGTGGAAATAGCGCTAAACAGCCACCCAC
>NZ_JACJDN010000903.1:0-1181 GCF_014163565.1 Pseudoalteromonas sp. SR45-5
TACTCTTTAAAACAACAAATATTAGCTGTGTTTAATGGCTTCTAATGCATCATCTTCAGCTACTGCGTTACCGTATTTTTTAATGTAACCCATAAACTCGCTTTTACTGATGCGCTTATCTTGGTTTTTATCCATGTAACCAAAGTGATTTGAAATATCATCATCGTTACCTTCAACTACCGAAATATAGCCATTACTGTCGTTATCTAAGCTTGAAAAGCTGCTTTCAATTTTATCGAATTTAGCGATTTCAGCTTTAAATGCCGACTCACTTACTTCAGAATCAGTGGCTACTTTACCATTGTTTAACTTCATGTAAGTGTTGAATTCTTTGCGGCTAATTTCGTTATCCATATTGGTATCAATATTTGAAAAATGGCCCCAAATGCTATCGTCATCAGCTTCAACTTTTGAGATGTAGCCATCGCTGTCATTATCTAAACTTGCAAAGTCACTGTCTATTCTTTCAAGACCTTGATTAGATGAACAAGCCGCTAGGCTTAATGATGCTAAAATAGTGGCTGCTAATGTTAACTTTTTCATAAGACGTATCCTTCGTAATTAATTAAATGTCACTTTAACTAATACAAATCCAATGCCAATAATAGTTAACTTATAAGAATCAACAACTTAATCTTGATTGGTGCGTTTGTTGAACAGTTTCAATAAGTTAAGCTTGCAAGCTTTGCAAACAACCTTGTAATTTTTGCAAAAAAATACCCGGTAAAAAACCAGGTATCTCAATTTTAGTTATATAGTTCAGCTAATAATTAGATTGCTGCGTTTTGGTAGCGTTTAACAAACTCAGTAACGTTTTGACCATTACATTTTAATGAGTTTAAGTTACCAATTTTTTGACGAACAGGTGCTAAACCTTGTTTTAAAGCCGTCATACATAATTGAGTTTCTTGTTGAGCGTCTTTTGCAAATACTTCTACTTTCTCAACTGATACGTTGCTTAATGTCGTTTTTTTAGCAATATCGCGAATATCTTCACCATTACATAAAATGCTTTTAGAAAAACGAGATAAGTAAACACCGTGCTGAGCAGCTTCTTTACGAGCAACACTAAAGCCTTCGTTTGCGCTTAGTACACATAACTTAGACTCAATTTTATTATCTTGACTGAAGTAAGTATTGCTTTGTGCTGAAGCAGTTGCAGATGCTAATAAAGCAGTAGC
>NZ_JACJDN010000904.1:0-1178 GCF_014163565.1 Pseudoalteromonas sp. SR45-5
TACTATTCGGGATGATAGTTCATTTTTTTAAAAGCGTCGTATACAGCTAAATGTAGTGTTTCAGTGTGATCTAGGTTTTCAAAATAGCCAAATTGCACTTGGCTTTTACTACTCAGAATAGGCGCTACTTTTTTATGTAATTGCTTTGCTAAACCTTCCATTAATTCGCCTTCTTTACCTACTCCAATATAAACCGATTGAGGAAAGGCAGTTGGCTCAAAAGGGCCATTCAGTAATTCATTATCGGCCCACCATAAGCTGGGGCTAATTATTACGTAATGATTAAACATTGCAGGGTGATTAAACAAAATTTCGGTGGCTAGTAAACCACCTAACGATTGACCAATTAAAGTACTTGTTGAGTTGGTACGGTATGTTTTATTGATCAGTGGCCGTAGTTCGTCGTTTATAAAACTAATAAACTTTTTTGAGCCACCGTGCGTTGGCAAGTCTTTTAAATCGAGGGCATTATTACTCGGTGATGTAAAATCGTGTTTACGATCGATATTTGCTATACCCACAACAATGGCTTCGGGTATATGGTTTATCCACGGAAAAGAAGCAAATTGTACAAGTCCTGCAATATGAATAAAGTCTTCATCTTTTGAGCCATCGAGTAAGTAAATAACAGGGTAATGCTTATCGCTTGATTGCTCATAACTATTAGGCATGTAAACGTTTATAGTGCGTTGCTGCTCAAGCGTGGTTGATTTAAAGGTAAAGGTTTCACCAATACTAAAAGGTTTTGTTTTAATCGGTTCTGCATGGCTTAATAAGCTAAAAGCTAAACATATTATTGTAAATAAACTTAACACTTTATTTTTCATTAGATTGCCTTTAGTTATTGTTATCACTTAATTTAAACTTCTTTACCGCCATGCTTTTCTGCTAGGTCGTCGAGCTCTGCTGAGGTGTAATCAAAACCACTTTCGTCGTATTCGTATGTCACTTTTACACTATCGCCGCCATTAAAAAGTCGTGTTTTTACATCGTTAACCGGCCAGTCTTTGAGCTCGTGTAAAAATCGGTTAGCAACTTGTGAAGATTCAAAACAATAGCGAATTTCTGTTTTCATAAATAATAAAGCTCTGGCTGTTTACCCCAGCTGCTAGCGCATTATTAATGGGGCGTTCATGATTCGGTTACAAAAAATAAAGAGTTAAATTGTAAATTTTGTG
>NZ_JACJDN010000905.1:0-1176 GCF_014163565.1 Pseudoalteromonas sp. SR45-5
TTTAAAAACAAAAAAGCCTGCAATAAGCAGGCTTTTGACTATTTAAGCAATCGTATTTTATAAAACAATAATGCTTGTTATTAAGTACGCTATAAACGTAAGGCCGCCACCAAATAAGGCATATGGTAGCTGCGTTTTAACGTGGGTGAGTAAGTCACATCCAGATGCAATAGCCGATACAGCGCTGGTGTCGGATATAGGCGAGCAGTGATCGCCAAATATACCACCACCCAAAATAGCACCAACAACAAGCGACGGCGGTAAACCTAGCGCTTGAATAAGTGGCACACCAATTGGGATTAATATAGCAAAAGTACCCCACGATGTACCTGTAGTAAACGACATTACAGCGCCAGTTAAAAACAGCACAGGTACGATTAAGTAAATAGGTAAGTAGTCGCCAACAAGTGATGCTACAAATACGCCAGTGCCCAACTCTTTTAAGCTTGCGCCGAGTGTAAGCGAAAGCAGTACAATGGCGACTAATGGCATTAATTCGCCCATACCTTTAAAACCGGTATCAACTAATTGATGATGCGTAAATTTACGTGAGCCAATCATTAAAAAGTAAGCGACAACAATGGCTAAAACCGTTGCATATAATACTGATTTAGAGCCGCTGCCCTCTGCTAATACACCATTTCCGGTGTAATACATAAAGCCAACCATGCTGGTAATAAGCGTAATAAGCGGGATTAACATGTAACGCGCTTTAGAGCCTTTTACTTCTTCTTTTAAGTCAGTTGTTTGAAGCTCTAGTTTTTGTTCGGCTTCTTTCATTGGGCCATGCACTTTATCAAACGCGATGGTATAAAAAACAATGGCAAGGGTAATTATGGCGTAAAAGTTATACCCAACGCTGCCCCACAACACCGATACAGCCGACTCACCTAGCTCGTAGTTACCTAATAAACCAAGTACAAACGCACCCCAGCCATTAAGCAGAATTAAAATACACACTGGCGCACTGGTGCTATCAATAATGTAGGCTAGACGCGCTCGGCTCATTTTAAATTTGTCGAATAAGCCACGCGATAAAATCCCTGAGGTAAGTACGCTCAAGTTAGATTCTATAAACACTGCAATGCCGGTAAACATGGTTAAAAAGCCCACTTGGCGCTTACTTTTTGCAATACCTTTGTTCATTAACATATTAACCGTTGCTGCAACGCCGCC
>NZ_JACJDN010000906.1:0-1176 GCF_014163565.1 Pseudoalteromonas sp. SR45-5
ATTCCAAAGCCACCAGTAGCTTGTATTATTTGATATATAGATGTCGTAATGCATGAGAAAATGCAGAGTTGAGTTTATAGCTAAACCAGTAATAATATATAAATAGGTAATACCACCATGCCAGAGCCACCTAAGGAAAATAATAACTAGGAGAGTTAAAGTATCGGAAAACAAAAAATCGAGATAAGTTACCGTATTAAGATTTGTAAATATACTAAATGAATATGAAATACTCATAACTAAAGACAAATAAACTCTTTCTTTATTAGACTTATTAATCGAATGAGCAAGGGAGTATAAAAATGCCATAAGGAATCCCCATTGTACAAATGCACCTATGTACAATGACACTGTTGGACTTACCAAAAGTTCACCCATTATTTTACGACTTTTTCAAGTTTAATTTGAAGGCTTTTAAATGTAGCATCTGTATAATGTTCCTATTGAGTACTAATGAAAGCATCATTAGAGTATCTATAGAGTTAACACCTATCGAATAAAAACTCCAATACCACCAAGGCTCAATATTATACAAGACATATAGATCATAGTGCAGTATTAAGGTAAGTACTGCATTTATCGTTAACGAAATTATTATGAAGTGAAAAGCTGCAGAACGTTGGAGCACTTTGAAGTACTGTAAAGTTAACAAAGCTAAAATTGTAATAAAATCGTAGAGCGCCCAATTTAAATATAAACTTTCTAATAAGTTTATATAACCACTAGAAATATATGAGCAGAGCATAAGCGCTGATAAATAAACCGAGGATTTATTTTCTTTATTTATACTGGAAGCTAAACAGTATAAGAAAGCCATTAAAAATCCCCATTGAGAGAAAGCTTCTACATAATCCATCAGGGCTTCAGTAACGTACATTTAAGTTAGGTTACTTTATGGGTATCGTTTGACTTGAAGTAGTTGATAGTTTTATTTTTTAATTTATGAAGACCGAGAAAGTCTCTATCAACAATAAGTGCAACAATCATTATTACGTCTATAATATTAACTGAAACTGCGTAAATGTCCCATAATAACCACCGTTCTTTGTTTTGATGTACATATAAATCAAAATACATCAAAAGAAAAAAAGTTAAATTTATCGATAGTCCTACGGTCAAGTATATGAATGAAACGGAGGTTTTTTTCTTACAGGCTAGGCTCACAGAAAGAATTAG
>NZ_JACJDN010000907.1:0-1175 GCF_014163565.1 Pseudoalteromonas sp. SR45-5
TAAAAAAGCACCCACCGATGAAAACAAAAATATCTAAAATATGAGTCATTAAATCGGCTCAAGGCTATCTATAGGCCAACGAGGTTTTGTTTTCATATCAAGCGTGGCAAATTGCCCTGCTTTTAAACGTTGCATTCCGGCATAAGCAATCATTGCACCATTGTCGGTACAAAATTCAGTACGCGGATAAAACACTTCGCCTTTCATACCCTTCATTACGCGTTCAAGCTGCAGTCGAAGCTGTGTATTTGCACTCACACCACCGGCGATGACCAAACGCTTAATACCTGTTTGTTTAAGCGCACGCTTACACTTAATAACGAGCGTATCAATAACCGCCGTTTGAAATGCATGCGCTATATCAGCTTTGGTTTGATCGTCGTCGTCATTTTCACGAATCGTGATTGATGCCGCTGTTTTTAAACCACTAAAACTAAAATCAAGTCCTGGCTTGTCGGTCATAGGGCGAGGAAATACAAAACGCTTTGCTACGCCTTGTTCGGCCATTTTAGCTAAGCGTGGACCACCGGGGTAATCAAGACCAAGTAACTTAGCCGTTTTATCAAAGGCCTCGCCTGCGGCATCATCAACTGACTCACCTAGTACTTCGTATTGTCCAATACCTGCTACTTTAACCATCATGGTATGACCGCCCGATACAAGCAATGCAATAAACGGAAACTCAGGGGTATTTTCCTCAAGCATCGGAGCAAGTAAATGCCCTTCCATGTGATGTACTGCTACCGCAGGTATATCCCAGCCGTATGCTAATGAGCGACCAATAGACGTACCTACCAATAATGCACCAACTAGACCTGGGCCTGCAGTATAAGCAATACCGTCTAAATCTTCAGGGCCACAACCTGCTTGCGCAAATGCTGCATCTATAAGTGGTAATGTTTTACGAACATGATCGCGCGATGCAAGTTCCGGCACTACACCGCCGTAATCAGCGTGTACTTTTACTTGGCTGTATAATTGATGAGCTAACAAGCCTTTTTCGTCATCATATATTGCAATACCCGTTTCATCACATGACGATTCAATGCCTAAAATTCGCACTGTACTTCTCCTGCCTTTTAAATTCTACTTTGCTTCTTTTATAACGTAAGACCAATATTTGTTTGGCCATCTTCAAGGGCAAACTTTTTAAGTGCCTTTACGCTATCAGAGGT
>NZ_JACJDN010000908.1:0-1175 GCF_014163565.1 Pseudoalteromonas sp. SR45-5
TGCTGCACTTATGCATTGCGTAAAAAGTACAATAACAATTAAAAGCAGGTGTTTAATAGTAAACATTGGCGCATCCAAGCACGTAAAAGTTGGCTTAAACTATAGTTGAGATTGCGCCCATTGCCAAAACTCATCTAAGTTGCTCATTTGATAGGTAGCTTGGCTAAAGTCGTGATCTTTAGTATGGCTATTGGCAATGGCTACAACACGTAACAAAGCATTATTAGCAGCTGTTACCCCTGTGTAAGTATCCTCAACAGCAATTGCATTGCCAGGTTGTATATTTATCTGCTCAAGTGCCAGTAAATACGGATCCCCTGCAGGTTTAGGATTAGTTACATCATCTTTTGTAACCACCGTATCAAACAGCTCATAAAACCCTAAGCCTTTCAGTATTGGCATAGCTTCACTTTTAGCACTGCCTGTTACTAGCGCCATTTTTAAGCCACTCGCTTTTACAGCTTTCAATGTTTGCTCTGTAAATGGCATCAGTGGAGGTAAATGTGTTACTACATATTCACCAAATAAACGGTATTTTTCATCTGCTAAAAACTGTGCACTTACCGATAAGTTATGCTCTTGCTTAATTTCAATTGCGGCTTCTAAAGTTGGCCGTCCCGAAAAGCGCTGACAAAAATCATTTTCTAAATAACTAACACCGTAGGGTTTAAGTAATTTACTCCAGCATACAAAGTGCATGCTTTCTGAATCAACTAATGTGCCATCCATATCAAATAATATTGCTTTTAAAGTCATCCTCATTCCTTACTTAACTTGAGCTAAATTTTGACAATAAAAAAGGCGCCTTAAGCACCTTTTATATAAATACAGTTATTGCGTTAAGCCTGCTGGCGGCTCACCCGTTGCTTCCTCACCCGTTTCAACATCAACAAGCTCGTAGCCACGCGTTTTACGTACAACTTTAAGTACTGGTTTATCAAATGCAGTTTTTAAACGCTCAGAGTCATCTTTCAACTCATCTAAGGTTGTTCCAAAAGGGGCTGCGCCAGTTTCTGACCAGTTAGTTACTTTACCATTTAGGTTATATTCTACTTCATGTATTTGATATTGCGCTGCTTCGTCTTTCGTTGCTTCACAAAAAATTACACGGTAATTCCAAAATCCAGCCATCTTTTTATCTCTTTAAATTAATTAACGCTACTTTACCAGCTTTA
>NZ_JACJDN010000909.1:0-1174 GCF_014163565.1 Pseudoalteromonas sp. SR45-5
AAAAAAAATCACCTCTGTTTTAACATTATTTAAATCTAAATCTAGTTCAGATCTAACTTTTGATGATGCTGACTTGAGCTGTGATTATATATTTTTCCCTACGCAAGTAAGGTATGACTCTCAGTTAATTTTAAATAGCGATATAAATAACCAACAAGCTATTGAAAAAGCGGTTGCGTTAGCTAAAGAACGTAATTGCATGCTGTATGTAAAAATTCATCCTGCGGAGACTGATCCTGAAATTTTAAGAGATTATGTATTGCTTAAAGAGAAATATGACTTTTTAATCGTTAATAGTAATACGACCGAGTTAATAAAACAGGCTAAAGTGGTAGTGACTATAAATTCAACTGTTGGACTAGAAGCACTTATCTACAATAAAGAGCTAAAAGTTTATGGCCGAGCCATTTATAGCGATTTCGATTTTTCAAGGGTACTTAGTTACATACATAATTACCTCGTTGATTTTGACTATTTTTCAGATGAGTTAATTAGTGAAAAAGAATTTAATAAACTGCTTGCGTTAGCGAGTAAGTAAAAGTTTATAGTGCGTTCGTTGTTGTGCTCTACTGACTGTGTATTTATAGGAAAAAATGAATGACTGACTTTTCGGTTTTAATGTCAATTTATGATAGAGAAAACCCTATATATTTAAATGCGTGCCTTGAAAGCTTATATAATCAAACGGTCAGAGCATCAGAAGTAGTACTTGTACTCGATGGCCCTATTAAGCAAGGCTTAATGGATGTAATAAATAAATGGAAACTTCAACTGAATATGGTGTTAGTTCCTTTACAAGTAAATGTAGGCCTTGGAAATGCTTTAAACGAAGGGTTAAAAGCATGCTCTTACGAACTTATTGCAAGAATGGACACCGATGACTTATGTGTACCAGAACGTTTTGAAAAACAATTAGCTATATTTAAAGCGCAGCCATCACTTGCTTTTTGTGGCTCATTTATTGATGAAATAGAATGCGAAAGCACGAATTATATAGCGACTCGTTATGTAAAAGAGTTTAACGATGACATAATTAAAGGTGGAATTTCGCGCAATCCCTTTAATCATATAAGCGTTATGTTTAAAAAAAGTGCTGTTATGTCTGTTGGTAGTTATAAACATATGATGTCAATGGAAGATTGGTATTTATGGTTACGTCTGCTTAGCAGCGGTC
>NZ_JACJDN010000090.1:0-9075 GCF_014163565.1 Pseudoalteromonas sp. SR45-5
TATATAAAAAGAGTGCTTTTAAATGCTTAACCAAATGAAATAGGACGACGACCTGTTTTATCATCTACTTTTGGTTTTTTAGTTCGCTTACGCTTACTTTTAGCTGGTTGATTTGTTGGTTGTGGTGCAACTTGCTTTGACTCTGCTTGAGTTTGTACCGCAGGTTTTTCTACAGGGATTGCATCTTCACTTAGTGAGAGTTTAAAAAACTCACCATCAAACTCTAGTACATCACCACTGTATAATTTTTTCCGTTTAATTGTACAAATTTCATGGTTAACACCCACATAGCCTTCAGTAATTAGGTTTTTAGCTTGGCCGCCACCTTCAACTAAGTTTAGTACTTTTAATAATTTACAGAGCTCAATCGGCTCTTCTTCTAATTCTATTTCTATGTATTCTTCGTTCATATTTGCTCTCGGTGGGGTAACGCACAAGCTGTAGTATAAAGGCTTGCAGCTACTTTTGCACCAAAGCAAGTAACTTTAGCTAATTGTAATAGGGAAATAACGACGAAAGTTTTTATGTATTTTATCTGTCTTTAAAAAAACTGAAGCAATTGAAGAGTAATCTTTGCAGCAGTTAATTTTACGTATGGCCTGCTAATTGCTAAAACTTTGGCGGAATAAATATTTTTCATTAAATGGAGTAGGAAATGGGCGTAAGATTAGCAATGAAAAAAGAGCTAATGGGATTAGATAATTCAGGTATGTTAACTGCTGACGATGTTAGAGAGCACCTTGCTAATTCTGTAAAAAAGCAAGCTGATCAAGGTGAGCGCGGTTTTTCTGCAATTTCAAAATTCAATGATACCCATAGCCGTTTAGTTAGTGGTGATGCCACGAGAAAAACAAAACTTGAATTTGAACGTCATCGTTTATTTAAAGAAGTTTTATATACTCGCAAAAGTGTTGATGCTTGGTTAGATAGCCAAACAAATTAAATTGCGATAAATAGTTACCTTTAATAGACTACAATTGTAATCAAAAAGGGGTAACTATGAAAAGTGGAATTTTAATATGTGTGTTGGCATTACTATTAGCTGCGTGCCAACAACCTACCGTGTATGTATTTAGTGAAAACTTGCAAGATGAACAGCGCAACCAGCTCGATGCTGCGCTAAAAGCACAATCGCTCCCTTATGAATATGTAGAGCTGGCAATCCCACCTGATTTTGGTGAAGCCACATTACTCTTATCAAGTGATAAGATTTATCCTAAAGAAACTGAGCAACTTGCGGCTATAATGCAAGAGCTAGGTTACAAGCCACAAGTTAACTACACGACTCGTTCAAATCACTTTTATGGTGATGGCAATATAGGCTTTTATTTAAAGAATATAGTGGCGGGTACTACCTTTGTTATGCCTAAAAAGTTACGAACAACTCAATGCAGCGAAGAGAAGTACAATGATTTACTTGTCACATTTACAGATAAATATGCTGACTTTAGTTTACCCAGTGGCGCTGTTGTAAGGTTAGGTTGGGAGTTTTTATACGGTTACGTTGTTATTTATTATAAAACCTATTCGCAAACATATCGTCATTCACAGCCGTTTGTAAATACCCCCTTTTGTGCCAAGCCCTCAGATACTTACACTTTTACTGCGCACGTTAATAAGCCCAGTTGGCTGGATTGCTCATTGCAAATTGTTTATATGGATTGAACTAACCGTGAGTTTCTATATGCTCGCTTAATTTGGCAATGCGCAGGCTCATACCTTCAATAATTCGGTCTTTAATTTTTTCGCGGATAACATTAGGTAAGCGGGTTAGTGCTTCAGGGGTAATGGCAAGTACTATGGTGTCGGTTTTAGCGCGAGCACTGGTACTGCGCTCTCGGTTATTTATAAAGGCACCTTCACCTATAAATTCACCGGGCTCTATAGTGCCAAGTTCTAGTAAATGGTTATGCTTAAATACTAATAATGCGCCGCTAAGTACAATGTACAAGCGCTTGTCGTTATCGTATTGCTTAAATAAAAATTGATGCTGACTTACTAAATATAACAGGCCGAACGACTCCAATAAGACTTGGCGCTCGCTGAGCGTAAATTCTTTAAAAAAGTGCAGCCTGTTTATAATTTCCATTTGTTTGAATAATGGAATATGTTCGATTAGCTTCATCAATAACCAAATGTGTTAAAAGCGTTTAATCAGCTAATATTGCGCTCTTTTAATTTTCGGGTCAACGTGTTGCGTCCCCAACCAATTTTTATAGCTGCATCTTGCTTATGACCAGAGCAATTAGCCAGGGCTGTTTTTATTAAGCGAGTTTCTAGTTGAGCTTGAATGTCAGGCCAAATATTTTCTTTGCCTTTTTTTAGCTCTTGATTAAGCCATTGTTGGAATGCATCGAGCCAATCACCTTCTTCTTGGGTTGGTGAAGCATCCAGAATCTCCGGCGGTAAGTCTTGCTCGCTTACAAGCTCACCCGGTGCCATAACTGTTAGCCAGCGACACGTGTTTTCTAATTGGCGTACATTACCTGGCCAATTAAATAAACGTAGTTGCTCAGTCGCTTTAGGGCTCAGTACTTTACTTTCTACTTGTAGCTCTTTAGCACTTTTATGTAAAAAGTGTTGCGATAAGCTTTCTATATCTTCAGTACGCTCTCGAAGAGCGGGTAAACGTAGGCGCACAACATTAAGACGATGAAATAAATCATCCCTAAACTTGCCTTGTTTAACTAAATCTTCAAGGTTTTGGTGCGTAGCTGCAATAATGCGTACGTCCACTTTTATACTTTGATGGCCACCAACGCGATAAAACTCACCATCGGCAAGAACGCGTAATAAACGTGTTTGCACATCAAGTGGCATATCACCAATTTCATCTAAAAACAGTGTACCGCCATTGGCTTGCTCAAAGCGGCCTTTACGTACGCTATCGGCGCCCGTAAACGCGCCTTTTTCGTGGCCAAATAACTCTGACTCAACAAGCTCTTTTGGAATGGCCGCCATGTTAAGTGCAATAAATTGATTTTCTTTACGTGGGCTATGGTTGTGCAGGGCGCTGGCGACAAGTTCTTTACCTGTGCCAGATTCACCATTTATTAATACGCTCATGCTTGAGGCCGATAGTTTACCTATCGCTCTAAACACTTCTTGCATAGCGGGTGCTTCACCAATAATGTGGGCACTTTTTGGTGGAGCTTGCTTTCGCTTAGTTTTTTTAGTGGAGTTTGCTCTGCATGCGCTCTCGACTAGCGCCACTGCTTCGTTTAAATCAAACGGCTTAGCTAGGTATTCAAAAGCACCTTTTTGGAATGCATTAACTGCAGAGTCCAAATCTGAGTGGGCAGTCATTATAATAACTGGCAGCCCAGGGTTTTGCTCTGCTATAAGCTCAAGCAACGCCATGCCATCCATACCAGGCATTCGTACGTCCGAAACTAAAACAGTAGGTTGACTAAACTTTAATGCGCTTAATACATCTTGCGCATTAGCAAAGCTTTCTGCGTTAAACCCTGCACGGGTTAGTGCTTTTTCAAGTACAAATCGAATAGAAGCATCATCATCTACAAGCCAAACTGTTTTCATGCAAACTCCAAACATTAATCTGCAAAGGGCAGATAGATATTAAATTCAGTATGTCCAGGCCAGCTATCACATTCTATATAGCCATCATGTTGATCTATCAGCGTTTGCGCTATTGAGAGTCCTAACCCTGAGCCATCTTCTTTATTGGTGATCATAGGGTAGAACAGTGTTTCACGTACACTGGGATCAATACCTGGTCCGTTATCAGATATTTGGATCAACAAGGCTTTTTTAGGTGCTTTACCTGGGCGACGATGTTGATGATTAATGCGGGTTTTTATTGTTATTTCACCGCCATCTACAAGCGCCTGCTGAGCATTTCGAACAATGTTTAATACTACTTGCTGAATTTTACCTTGATCAATGTATACATCAGGAATGCTTGGGTCGTAATCCTTAACCAAGCTAATGTTAGAACAATTATCTAACGTACTTAGTCGTGCAACTGATTCAAGTGATTGATGTATATTGCCATACGATTTTTGCGGAAGCTGATTTGGCCCTAAAAGCCTATCTACTAATTCGCGTAATCGGTCAGCTTGCTCAATGATAAGTTCAGCACATTGGTCTCTTTCTTGTTGATCAACCTCATACTGCAATAACTGCGCCGCTCCGCGAATTCCACCTAAAGGATTTTTAATTTCGTGAGCTAAGCCTCTAATTAGATTTCGGGCTGCTTGGTATTGATGCATTTGATTAGACGCTTGGTCGTGCTTAATTTCGTCATCAGTTTGGCGCCACTCAAATAAAATATAAAGTGAGCCATCAAACTTAATTTGTCGTGTACTTACGGCTACTTTTGCATGGCGAGAATCGCTAAAAACCACGTCAGCTCTGTGCTGCTGGCAATCGACACCTTCAACTAATGAGTATTGTTCTATACGCTGCAAATCGATTGAATGGTAATTAAAAAGACTATCGAAAGGCTGATCTAATAGGCGCTTGTTACCAAGGCCAAGCAGTTCGCTAGTACTGGTATTGGCATAGACAACGGTGAAGTTTTTATCAAGCAACATGATAGCGGTTGTTTGATTTTGCCAAATAGCATCGAGTAGCTCAGGGCTAAAGTTTTTATTATTAATCATAGCTGCACCATTTTAGTGCGTGGATATTTACAAGCAAGTTATATAGTAAAATACACTGCTGCACGTTTAGTAATGCCCCAATTTAGTTACTTAGGTTTAGCCCTTTTCGGTGCATAAAAAATATGCAGGGCTCACTTATAGCAATAACTTGGTTTTTACTATTAAAAAGCTTTAATTGTAGTGTGTGCTCACCACGTTCTACATCTCTTATTGCAAAGGTTGAACTGTCACTGGCTGGGCCATGTGCTTTGCCATCAATAAAAAGTTGTATAGTAAAACCAGTTTCAAAGCGTGGTTTTATTCGGCTAGTAACATAAACAGTGCCGGTATTTTCACGAATAGTCTGGTTATGATCAGGTGAGGAAATGGCAATACTAAAGGCCGCTTGTTGGGGCTGGGGTTGCTCGTCAAAAATGTCAGTATTTGTTGCAGGCATATTAAGATCTTGGCTGGTAAGCTTTACCTCTTTAGCACCTTTATGAGGGGTGTCAGAGAACACTAATACGCCATTTTTATCTTTCCAAGCGTATATCTTTGTTTCACCAGCGTAACCATAATTGCTTAATCCTAAAGCAATTAATAGTAATAAAATCTTGTTGTTCACTCTGCAGCCCTGCATTTTTGTCGGTAACTTAACTTTAGTGGAGATTGATTAATTTTACCATTAAAAAAGCCCGCAAAGCGGGCTTGAGAACACACATATTTTATACAGCTAAATTAACAGCTGTAGTACATTTCAAACTCAACTGGGTGAGTTGTCATGTTAAGCTTTTCAACTTCTTTAGATTTAAGTTCGATGTAAGCATCGATTAAGTCGTCAGTGAATACACCACCTTGAGTTAAGAATTCACGGTCTGCGCTAAGTGCAGATAGTGCTTCGTCAAGTGATGCTGCAACAGTTGGGATTTCTGCAGCTTCTTCAGCTGGTAGGTCATATAAATCTTTATCCATAGCATCGCCAGGGTGGATTTTGTTTTTGATACCATCAAGGCCAGCCATAAGCATTGCTGAGAAAGCAAGGTATGGGTTAGCAGTTGGATCTGGGAAGCGTACTTCAATACGACGACCTTTTTCAGATGGAACCACTGGGATACGGATTGATGCAGAACGGTTACGTGCAGAGTATGCAAGCATAACTGGTGCTTCAAAACCTGGTACTAAACGTTTGTACGAGTTAGTAGAGGCATTTGCAAAAGCGTTAATTGCTTTAGCATGCTTGATGATACCGCCAATGTAGTAAAGCGCATCTTCAGAAAGGCCGCCGTACTTATCACCAGCAAAAAGGTTTACACCATCTTTAGCAAGTGACTGGTGACAATGCATACCAGAACCGTTATCACCAACAACTGGCTTAGGCATAAACGTTGCTGTTTTACCGTATAAGTGAGCCATGTTATGGATAACATATTTCATTTCTTGGATTTCATCCGCTTTTAATACCATTGTATTAAAGCGAGTAGCAATCTCGTTTTGACCTGCTGTTGCAACTTCGTGGTGATGTGCTTCTACTACTTGGCCCATTTCTTCTAGAACTAGACACGTAGCTGAACGCCAATCTTGGAAGTCATCAACAGGAGCAACTGGGAAGTAACCGCCTTTAATACCTGGACGGTGACCTGTGTTGCCATCTGCATATTCTTTATCTGAGTTCCAAGCAGCTTGCTTAGAATCAATTTTGTACATAGAACCAGACATATCTGATTTGTATTTAACGTCGTCAAATACGAAAAACTCTGGCTCAGGGCCAAATAAAACTGTATCTGCAATACCTGTAGAGCGCATGTAATCTTCAGCACGCTTAGCAACAGAACGCGGGTCGCGCTCATAACCTTGAAGCGTTGAAGGCTCTACTACGTCACAACGTACGATTAATGTTGATTCTTCAGTGAAAGGGTCTAGTTTGATTGAGTCAGCAACTGGCATTAATACCATGTCTGATTCGTTTATGCCTTTCCAGCCTGCAATTGAAGAACCGTCAAACATTTTACCGTCTTCAAAAAAGTCTTCATCAACTTGGTGATGAGGAATAGATACATGTTGTTCTTTACCCTTAGTGTCAGTAAAGCGTAAATCAATGAACTTAACGTCATTTTCTTTAATAAAATCTAAAACCGATTGTGACATGTGTCCTCCAACTATTGGGTTTTGTTATTGCTGCATAATTGCTTTGGGATTTACTAAGCTGATTTTGTGCCATTTTTATAACTAGCTGTTTATAAATTAAAAAAATATCGTTGCATCAAAATGGAATGTACAAACGCACTATGTTGGTGCGTAAATTTTCCTTTTTGGTGCAAAATTTACAGGGCACAATTTGCTGCTAATTTAATCGCTCGGAAATAGCATAACCTAAATGCAAAAGAGTACCAAAAAGATCAGCAAAATAGCCAAAAAGGCTGTTTTTCAAAAAAAATTTGAAATTTAATTCATATAATTGTCATATATAAAACAGATACTTAGTAAAAGTATTGAGAAAGTTTTGAAATTTATATTGGATAAACTTTCATCCATGTCATTAATGAGGGATAATATGCGCCCTTTTAAATCCTATGCTGGGACATCTCGCGAAAGCGTGGATGAGTGCGTAGATCTTGCAGGATCAATGAGAATTTAATTTCTCTGAGTAAATATATGAGCATCGAACAGTTAAGAAATATAGCGATTATCGCGCACGTTGACCATGGTAAAACAACACTGGTTGACAAACTACTTGAGCAATCAGGTACATTAGAAACACGCGGCGGTAACGAAGAGCGCGTGATGGACTCAAACGACATTGAGAAAGAACGTGGTATTACCATTTTGGCTAAAAACACAGCCATTTCTTGGAATGACTACCATATCAATATCGTAGATACCCCGGGACACGCCGATTTCGGTGGTGAAGTTGAACGCGTACTTTCGATGGCTGACTCAGTATTATTACTTGTTGATGCTCAAGAAGGTCCAATGCCGCAAACGCGTTTCGTTACGCAAAAAGCATTCGCGCAAGGCTTAAAGCCAATCGTCGTTATCAATAAAATTGATAAGCCAGGCGCTCGTCCAGATTGGGTTATGGATCAAATCTTTGATTTATTCGACAACCTTGGCGCGACTGACGAACAGTTAGACTTTAAAGTAATCTACGCTTCAGCAATCAACGGTTGGGCAACACTAGATTTAGACGAACCATCAGACAACATGGAACCTATGTTCAAGATGATCGTTGAAGAAGTATCACCACCGGATGCAGATCCTGAAGGTGACTTCCAAATGCAAATTTCTCAACTAGATTACAACTCTTATGTTGGTGTAGTTGGTATTGGTCGTATTAAACGTGGTTCTGTTGCTCCTAACCAACAAGTTACTATTATCAGTGCTGATGGCACTACACGTAATGGTAAAATTGGTGCAGTACAAAGCTACCTAGGTCTTGAGCGTATCGAAACTGATAGAGCTTACGCTGGTAACATCGTAACTGTAACAGGTATTGGTGAGCTTAAGATTTCTGACACAGTTTGTTTCCCAGGAAACGTTGAAGCATTACCACCACTAAGTGTTGATGAGCCAACTGTAACAATGACATTCTCTGTAAATAACTCACCTTTCTGTGGTAAAGAAGGTAAGTTTGTAACGTCACGTAATATCCGTGAGCGTTTAGACAAAGAATTAGTACACAACGTAGCACTTCGCGTTGAAGATACTGCAAGCCCAGATAGCTTCCGTGTTTCTGGTCGTGGTGAATTACACCTAGGTATCTTAATCGAAAACATGCGTCGTGAAGGTTACGAGCTTTCAGTTTCTCGTCCAGAAGTTATCTTACGTACTGTAGATGGCGTTCTAGAAGAACCGTTTGAAACAGTGACTATTGACTGTCAAGAAGAGCATCAAGGTTCTGTTATGGAACAAGTTGGCCTACGTAAAGGTGAACTTACTAACATGACTCCAGATGGCAAAGGCCGTATGCGTTTAGACTTCATGATCCCAAGCCGTGGTTTAATTGGTTTCCAAACTGATTTCATGACGCTTACTTCGGGTTCTGGTCTTATGTACCATACGTTCGATCATTATGGTCCTCATAAAGGTGGCGCTATCGGCGTTCGTAAGAACGGCGTAATGATTGCAAACGCAACTGGTAAAGCACTTACTAACGCATTATTCAACTTACAAGAGCGCGGCCGTTTATTCATCGGTCACGGTGTTGAAGTATACGAAGGTATGGTTATCGGTATTCATAACCGTGATAACGACCTTACAGTTAACGCCCTTAAAGGCAAGCAGTTAACTAACGTACGTGCATCTGGTACTGATGAAGCGCAAACGCTTTCTCCACACCTTAACTACTCACTTGAGCAAGCGCTTGAGTTCATCGATGATGACGAGCTAGTTGAAGTTACTCCACTAAACATTCGTATCCGTAAGAAACACCTTACAGAAAACGAACGTAAACGTGCGGGTCGTGCACCTAAGT
>NZ_JACJDN010000910.1:0-1171 GCF_014163565.1 Pseudoalteromonas sp. SR45-5
ATCGCTACCTCAAGCATATTTATTATGCTAGCCTTGAGCTCTAATCAGATAATTGCACACCTAAAGACCTAAAGTGATATTTTACGTAAATAACACTTGGTTTTAAGCGGTATTGCCTTTATAAATAATATGAATAATAACGTTAAAATTTGCAGCCATGAAATTACAACAACTCAGATACATCGTAGAAGTACAAAATCATAAATTAAATGTTTCAGCGACTGCTGAGAGTTTATTTACCTCGCAGCCAGGAATTTCTAAACAAGTACGCATGTTAGAAGATGAGTTGGGTGTACAAATTTTTGGTCGCAGTGGTAAACATTTAACGCATGTAACCGGTGCTGGCGAAGATATAATTAATATTTCTCGTGAAATACTCTCCAAAGTAGAAGGTATTAAAGCCGTTGCTAATGAGCATACGTTACCTGATCAAGGTAAGTTAAATATTGCCACAACACATACCCAAGCCCGTTATGCTTTGCCTAACGTTATTCAAGGGTTTATGAAAAAATACCCTGCGGTATCGCTTCATATGCACCAAGGTACTCCACAACAAATATCGGATGCTGCAGCACGCGGTGATGCCGACTTTGCTATTGCAACAGAAGCACTGCATTTGTATTCAGATTTAGTTATGTTGCCTTGTTATCATTGGAATCGCAGTATTGTTGTTGCTAAAGACCATCCGCTCGCTAAAAAGGCAAATAGTTTAACTGTTGCTGACATTGCCCAATATCCACTCATTACATATGTATTTGGTTTTACGGGCCGCTCAGAGTTAGATAAAGCATTTAGCGCACACGGACTTGAGCCACACATTGTATTTACTGCAACCGATGCTGATGTTATAAAAACATACGTACGACTGGGTTTAGGAGTTGGTGTTGTCGCTTCAATGGCGATAGATCAAGTGAGCGATACCGATTTAGTGTGTATTGATGCAAGCCACTTATTTGAAGCAAGCACGACCAAAATTGGTTTTAGAAAGGGCAGCTTTTTACGTACTTACATGTATGATTTTATTGAACGTTTTGCACCGCACTTAACTAAAGAGCGCGTAGAGCGAGCAAGCTTGTTACGTAACCAAGATGACGTAGATAAGTTATTTGCAGATATAGAGTTACCCGTTAAATAAGGTGATTGCATTGAACGAAAAATAAAAAAGCTGCCT
>NZ_JACJDN010000911.1:0-1168 GCF_014163565.1 Pseudoalteromonas sp. SR45-5
ATGCGCGACACTTCACTTAAACCAATGTCATGAATTTCGTCTGCAGATAAGCTAAGCGTCGTGTTTTTCTTAATTTGGTATTCGTACCATGCTTTACCGTTTGGTAAGTCACTGTAACCTACGCTTTCTCGACTATTAGGAATATATTGATTAGCTAAAAAGTCACTCATACTTTTATAAGCCGGTACTAAGTGCTGCATAATCAATTGACGATACTGCGCTGTAATTTTTTGCTTTTGTTGTTCGCTAAACGATTCTGGTAATTTTTTAATTGGTCCCCAAAATAATGAATCTTCGGCATTTTTAACTACATGAGCTGCAAATTGTAGCTGTAATTTTTCAGCAAGTGGTTTTGGTAACGTAATACCTAGTTTAATGCCTTGCGCCATTGAACGCTCTACACTGGCAAGCCACTTTACAAAACCTTCGCTACGCGAGATAAAAGCCGTGTAATCTTCAACGGTATTAAACGGCTGAGCACTTTGACCTGAACCAAAACTTGCAAAGGTGTTATGCGCACCCGCCATTTGATTTATTGGTAGTAAATAATCAGGGAACTGCATGCCTTCTAATTTAAGTGCAAGGTCACGCTCTAATATTTCAAAACTTAAAAGCGATTGCCCTGTTAACTGTGCTTTATCTATAAAGTTTAATCGCTGTTGATATTTTTTATAAAAAGCGGCTTTTTTTGCTCTATTTTCTTTTGAAATCACAGGCGTGAATTGATCGTTAAACTCATTACGACCATTGTACGTTGCACTGATGGGGCTATATGTGAGCGATTCATCGTAATACTGTGCAACAAGTACATCGAGTTGTTGCTCTGCCGAAAGCTCTGAAACAATACCTGCTGATGCGTTAACTGTGTTTAACTGTGTACTGGTATTAGTCTGTGTACTAAGCTCAGTATTCATACAGCCACTTAAAGCAAACATAACGCCACTGGCAACTAATGCTAATTTATTTGATTTCATGATAATCCTTTTTAATATCGTTTTTTAATTATGCTCATTAAACCGTGCTTAATAAAGAAATTACGATAGATTGCATTCATCGTATTAAATTTGCACTTTTATCTGAACTTGTTACATTTCTATTAATTCAAATATGATTTAAAAGAAAAATAAAATGAAAAAACAACTACTCAGCACCTCTATTGCCTTACTTT
>NZ_JACJDN010000912.1:0-1158 GCF_014163565.1 Pseudoalteromonas sp. SR45-5
GCACTTTTTTGTACTTTTTCTTATGGCAAGTGCGGGATAAGTTAATTAAGCTCAGGCGCTGCGTAAATAAAAATATCTCCATAATAACAATGTACCTACAATGAATATTACTCTAGATATTCATGCATTGTAGCTAAATTAGAGAGACCCAAATTTAATTATTTATTAATTTTAAATTTCTACCCATTTGCTTTATTAATATATATTACTTTACTTGTTAGTTGTGCTTCGTCTGGTACAATCAGTCAGTTATTCGTGTAAAACGATGAGTGTTGATTAATTCGAGTGGGAACTGGATGAGAATTTTTAAAGCGAAAAGCCCAGCAGGATTTGCTGAAGAATATATAGTTGAGTCCATTTGGAACGGCGATTTCCCTCCAGGTTCAATTTTACCTGCCGAGCGAGAACTTTCAGAGTTAATTGGTGTTACAAGAACAACCTTGAGAGAAGTATTACAGCGTTTAGCACGTGATGGTTGGCTAACAATTCAGCATGGTAAACCTACAAAAGTAAATAACTTTTGGGAAACGTCTGGCTTAAACATTCTTGAAACATTAGCGCGCTTAGATGAAGACAAGATGCCAGAGCTGACAGATCAGCTTTTATCTGCACGTACTAATATTAGTGCTATTTATACACGTGCTGCAATTAAGTTAAATCCTGAACGCGTGATTGAAATTTTATCACAAAGCCATGAGCTAGAAGACACCGCTCAAGCATTTGCTGACTATGATTATAAAGTGCATCACGAATTAGCCGTTGCGGGTAATAACCGTATTTATGTATTAATACTTAACGGCTTTAGAGGCTTTTATTCAAAGATTGGTTGTCATTACTTCTCTGATGCTGGAACTCGTGAACTTGCTCGTCAGTTTTATAAAGATTTAACCATTTTGGCAGAAAAGAAAGAGCATGATGGTGCTATTTCTATGATGCGTAAATACGGTCATCAAACGGGTGAGATTTGGCAAAAAATCCGTGGTGATATGCCCTCAGATATAATGGACTAAGTCTAAGCGAGAAACCTGCATTTGCAGGTTTTTTTATATCTGTAAAATTTAGCGCCACCGTATATGAAATTCTAAAAAGTTTAATGCATAAACCACTTCGATATTTTTAAAATTTCTACTTAGTTACAACGCAACTTACACTTTAAAT
>NZ_JACJDN010000913.1:0-1158 GCF_014163565.1 Pseudoalteromonas sp. SR45-5
CTGATGGCAAACTATTAAAAGAGCGTGCAAAGCATTTAGGCTTAACAATAAATTTAATTGAATTTGATGATAATGCCCCCGCCATAGCAGCACCTGCGGGCAGTTTGTATATTCATCAGGTTGATTTAGGTGCGGATGTAGAGCTTGGCGTACTAAACGACGGTAACGGCCAATACGTGTTAGATACCTTGCGTATAGCAAGCGAAAAAAACATGGATGGCACGTTCGATGCGGTTGTTACGGGCCCTGTTCACAAAGGCATTATTAACAAAGCGGGCATTTCATTTAGCGGACACACTGAGTATTTTGCGCAGCAATCAAATACTGCAGATGTAGTTATGATGCTTGCAACTGAAGGTTTACGTGTTGCACTTGTAACCACGCATATTCCACTTGCGTATGTGTCGCGTGCCATTACTCCTGAGCGCTTAACTAAAGTAGCGGGTATTTTAAATCACGACTTACAAACTAAGTTTGGGATAGAAAAACCACGTATTTTAGTGTGTGGCTTAAACCCACATGCAGGTGAAGATGGCCATTTAGGCCGTGAAGAAATAGAAACAATCACCCCAACGCTTGAAATACTTAGAAGCGAAGGGATGAATTTAATTGGCCCACTACCGGCCGATACCTTATTTCAACATAAATACCTATCTGAAGCAGATGCAGTACTTGCTATGTATCACGATCAGGGATTACCTGTGCTAAAATACAAAGGATTTGGTAAATCGGTAAATATTACCCTTGGCTTACCATTTATCCGCACCTCAGTTGACCACGGTACTGCTCTCGATTTAGCAGGGACTGGTACAGCTGACGTTGGCAGTTTTGAATTAGCGATCCGCGAAGCAATTAAGCTCGCCCAAGAAAAAGCACAAAATCAATGACCGATAAAGTACATTTAGGACACCGCGCTCGTAAGCGTTTTGGGCAAAACTTTTTATTTGATGAATCTATCATCGATAAAATAGTCTCTGCGATTGATCCTAAACCAGAAGACAACTTAGTAGAAATTGGCCCCGGCCTTGGCGCAATTACTGAGCCAGTAGCCGACTTAAGCGGCCATTTAACGGTTGTTGAATTAGATAAAGACTTAGCACAACGATTAATTGAACACCCATTTTTGGGTCCTAAATTAACCGTTAACCAAGGCGATGC
>NZ_JACJDN010000914.1:0-1151 GCF_014163565.1 Pseudoalteromonas sp. SR45-5
TAAATTAGAACTGTAAGCTTACATTTGCAAAGTAAGCATCATAATCAGAATCATCCCAGTTATTGCCGTAACCTGCTTCTAAACCAACATTGTTGTTGAAGAAGTGTTGAGCACCAAGAGTGTAATCATCATTTTTATTAACTGTAACAAAAACCGATGTTGCTTTGCTGAAATAGTAGTTAGATGCTAATTCCCAGTTACTTGAACCACCATCAACATCTTCAAATTTACCTTCAACAGTCAAGTAGTTACCTTGCTGTAAATCAGCAAAGTACTTAGCTGCTACTGCACGGTAATCAAACTCATCATCTGCTGTTACTGTGAAACCGATATAATCAGTGCTATTTAATTCGTGGTTATATGCTAGGTCAAACACAAACTGATTCTCAGCATCTTCTACATCAACAAACGTTGCTTTTAATAAAAGGTTTGGATTAAAGAAGTAACCTGCAGAAAGTTCAATTACATCCGTGCTTGAGCCAAAATCACTATCGAAATTATTGTACTGTACACCTAATACAAAATCTTCTACAAAATACTCACCGCCAATGCTAGTAACATCTGCAAAATCATTATCACTGTATGCACCATAAACATTTGTTTGCTTATTGATGTATTCAAATTGATCGTAAGGACCTAAAGTCGCTTTTGGAGAAAAATAATAAGTTGAGTCAACACTTAGTGTGTCATCACCATCTACATCCACGTATCCTACATGGCTGATTGATTGGTAAGTATCTGCGGCTATTGCAGTGGTTGCAGCGCTTGATAATAAAATGCTCGAAATGATAACGGCTAATTTTTTCATTTTAAATTCCCTATAAATATTACTTTTATGCCTCAGCTGTCTAGCCAAAGTCGGGGCGCATCCTAACGCCAAAAAAATGAACAAAAACTGAATAAGAGGTTAGATTAAAACCACTTAAAATGTAAGTAATTACGAGCGAATGTAAATAATAAGTATCAACAAAATCTGCGTAACAATAGTCTGTCATCATTTAAACTTTAAAAGTAACAAATAAGGTACAAGTTGCCGCCAAATTGAGCACAACTTAATTATTCGATAAACCTCATTAATATAACCTCCCCTCACTAAATTTTTCTAATTTCTCAAAATAATGACTATATTTAATTCACTATTTCTGTATTTA
>NZ_JACJDN010000915.1:0-1144 GCF_014163565.1 Pseudoalteromonas sp. SR45-5
TGGGCGCCCAATAAAATAGCCTTGCACGTTATCAACGCCTAGTTTTCTTAGTGTGTTTAATTCATCTTGATTTTCTATACCCTCAGCTACAATTGAGCAATTAATAGCTTTGGCAAATCCGCATAGTGCTTTAGCTAATAAAAACTTTCTACTGTCTTTATTTATATTTTGAGTGAGGCTTATATCTAACTTAATGATATCTGCCTCTAATTCTAAAATATGTTGAAAAGACGAATAGCCAGCTCCAACATCATCTATAGCTAATCTTACGCCTTTGCTTCTTAATGGTTGAAGTGCAGTTCGCATCGCTTGGTAGTCTAAAATAGGTGAATGTTCAGTCACTTCTAAAATTATTCTATTACAATCGATGCTTTGTAATACTTTGTCTATTGAGCCTGATAAAATATGCTGAGGTGAAGTATTTATAGTGATATAAGCTTTTTCATCAAATTGATCTAAGTAATGTAATGTATTTTGTATAGCAAGTATTTCTAATGCTTCTCCTAAACCCAGTTTTTCAGCATCTTTAAACCAAATATCAGGTGTTTTATAGGGTTCAATAAAAAAGCGTGACAGAGATTCATAACCCGAAAGTTGGTTGGTTGATAAATTAAATATGGGCTGAAAATAAATCGTAATATCGTTTGTTTTTATAATATTTTCAATAAGCGACTTTGACTCATTATTTAAAATGTCAGACTGAACTTTTTTTTCGATTAACTCAGTAGCTATTTCAGAAATGAGCCTAAGAAATGACAAATCTTTGTCGTTCAGGGCATTGTCTAATACGGTTTTATAACAGCAAAAAGTTCCATAAACTTTTCCGGTGGATAAAATAATGGGTACACCAATATAAGAGCCAATATTTAGCTTTTCTGTGACTGGCATGTTGCGGGTTATTGGGTGCTCAAGAGTATTAGGGATTATTTGTTCTAGCTCGTTATCAGATATTTTTTTACAGTAAGTTTCGCAAATTGGATCTGAATTACCTACTGATACGCATGTATTTGTAGTTTGGTTATCTACCACTTTAAAAACGCGCTCAGTATTGGTGAATTTTGAAATAAACGCGACTTCCATACTTAAATGTTTTCGTACAAGTGAAAGTAACTTTAATAACCTTGATTCAATAGAAGCATCGCTT
>NZ_JACJDN010000916.1:0-1140 GCF_014163565.1 Pseudoalteromonas sp. SR45-5
AACTAACTGCCTTATTTTTACTGCCTGTATTGTATTAATCCCCATGAATAAAACCCACGTTATCGAACATCTTCGCTTTGCGCTAGAAGCGCAGCTTACAACAGCAAAAGTAGCGGCAAAAACCGCGCACGACACCGCCACACATGAAGAAAACATAGCCGAAAACAAATACGATACCCTAGGGCTCGAAGCCGCTTATTTAGCACAAGGCCAAGCCCAGCGCGTAAACGATTGCTATAAAAGCATAGAATTGTTTGAGCCTGCCTTTAACGAAAAGCCAACCGACAAAATAGCTATCGGTTCGTTGGTGTGTTTAGAAGATGATAACGCAGCGCAAAAATGGTTTTATTTAGGCCCTGCAGCAGGTGGTTTAACCGTAAATGTTAAACAACATGCAATTGCTGTTGTAACACCCGGCGCACCAATGGGTAAGCAATTATTAAATAAACAGATTGATGATGAAATTACGTTAACAATTGCAGGTAAAGCCCACGAATATGTTGTGGTAGAGATCTTATAAATACTTCCTTCAGCAAAGTAAACCTTCTGAGGGACTACTTTATATACATAGCTTGAACTAACTTATCTGATTTTGTAGCTATATTACTTGGAGTTACTACTCAATTATTAGTGTTTTTGTAGAGTGTAATACTCAAAAATGTAAAATGTCCTTGATTATATTAAGGGAGACCGGAGGGAACTATGAAAATTCATAAAGGTGATATTGCTATGGATATGATTGAAGACGCTATCGACCTGTACAATGAAGAACGCTTTATTTCTAGCTTACATTTATCTGCTGCAGCATCTGAATTATTATCTGGTTTAAGTGAAATTTATGGATTTGAAAGCTCACACCAAAACTTAAAAAAAATGGTATGGGACTTCCATAATTCAAATCCTGATTTTTTCTCTAAGCCCCGACTTGCAATCAAAAAATTTAACTACTCTAAAAATGCTGTAAAGCATATTAATGGCGACAAGGATCAACTAGCATATATTTTGCCTAAAATGGACTCCGAGATGTACATAAATCAATGCCAAAAAATGTTAGAAAATTTTGGTATATGCTTGTTAAAGCGAATATGAAAACCAATTCTTCGCTTATAACTACTCGGTTATAGGGAGGCTAACTCAATT
>NZ_JACJDN010000917.1:0-1135 GCF_014163565.1 Pseudoalteromonas sp. SR45-5
ACTTACTTTTGCTGTTTCATTGGGCGAGTTTTGTAATTTAACTGTGTATTTAAAGTTATAGCTTACTATGGATAATAAATGAAAAAAATAGTGCACATAACAAATGACCTGCAGCGTTTAGGCGGTGTTCAGCGTTTGCTTGTAGATTTAATGACGCTACAAAACAATGACTTTAAGTTTGAAGTGATTTTAACGCGTGGTAAAAACGAATACGTTGATGAGTTAAAGGCTTTAGGGGTACAGGTATTCCATAAGCGTGACTTGGGCTTTTTTGGTGTTATAAAGCGCTTAAATGCAGCTGATTTAGTGCATACCCATTTGTACCCGTCAATTTATATTGCGTACTTTACAAATACGCCAACAATAGTTACAGAGCATAACCCACATTATAGGCGCCGCGATATACCTTTTATAAAAACCCTTGAAAGCGTTATTTATAAAAAATTTAAAAAAATAGTTTGTATATCGGAGGGCGTTAAAACTAAGTTTTTAGAAAGCATTAAAGCAAGTAACTCAAAAGCTTATGTTATAAATAATGGCGTTAATTTAGAGCGGTTTTCTCAAACACCTAAAACACTAAGTGCTGACGCTAAGGTTATTAACATAGGCATGGTTGGTCGTTTTGCACCACAAAAAGATATAAAAACCTTACTAAAATTAATGACCCTACTTGATGATCGGTTTGTCCTTAATTTAGCGGGCGATGGTGAACTAAGGTCTGAGTACGAAGATTACGCATTAAGCTTAGGTGTAAGTAATAAAGTTAAATTTTTAGGCCAAGTTAACGATATACCAAACTTTTTAGATTCACTTGATGTTTATATACAATCTTCCCACTGGGAGGGGTTTGGTATTGCAGTAGTAGAGGCTATGGCAGCCGGGTTACCATCATTTGCTACTAATGTTAAAGGTTTAAATAATGTAGTTGTTGAGCAAGGTTTATTTGAAGTGGGTGATACACATACATTAGCTGCTAAAATAAATGTTTTGGTTAATGATACTAATTATTATAAAGAGCAGTCTGTAGCAGCGGTTAATAAAGCAATGAGCTTTTCGATTAAAAATACAGCCATTGAGCACACCCAAATTTACAATAGTGTGTTATGCAATGTTTAGTATTAAAGTAAAAAACCTT
>NZ_JACJDN010000918.1:0-1127 GCF_014163565.1 Pseudoalteromonas sp. SR45-5
TACTTTAAAGATTAGTTTTGCAGTGGTGTGTTTTAATTTCAAACAAAACAGAACACGTCCAATTTGAAAAACCAGCACACCTCACTAACCTGTTAATTTTTCATTATCATCAAAGCTAAAGGTAATGCAGCACTAGGGCGTGTTGTTCTTTGGTGGTTGAATTTACAGCAGTGTGTTTGGTATTTAAGCAAGGCAGAGTCTATGATGTGTGGTTGTTCCCCATACATAGGCGATAACGCAGCATAAATGCCAAACATGCGCTGCCCCTGGGTTCTTTCTAGGGACGATTGACTCTTTGTTGCTCGGTTTTTACTTAGCCCACTAGGTTACAAACCTCGCGCCGCGATTAAATCGCCCCTAGATTGAACAAATTTCAATCCCAAAAATCAACACGCCCTAGCGTATTTAAGATTTTTTAAATCAACCCAATCTACCTAATAGGATATTCTCTTATGCAAAAGCTAACAGATGTCGGTGAAAACTTAGTTAATGGTATAGCATCTCGTTATAACCTCAGTCACGATGCAGTAATTCACATGTTGGTTAGCGTTAATAACGGCGGTTGCTCAATGGCACAGTTTAATTGCCCAGAACTTGGTGGTTCTGGTCAATGGATGCGTGGCGGAATGACAATGGTTGGCGACATGTTTAACAACGGTTTAAAATCAACCGTTGATAACTTGTGCAACGAACTTGCTAATATATTGAGCAATAACCAAATATTTCCGGTTATTCCTGTAGGATCGCCTGGCAGCAATCAGTGGTGGCCAGGTAATCTAGGCTGCCCATTTAGCAGTGGTGCGCAAAATAATATTCGCTACGCTATATTCCCTAATCGCTTAGCCGTTGAATTAAATGGACAAGTGAGCGTATACGACACGTTAGATCATAATATTGGTGGTGTAAGCCAACAGCAAGGCAATAATACCTCTCTTACATTTAACAGTCAGTGGGGGACAATTAATGTAAATACCCTGCCATTAATTTCAGGGCAAACGCCAACGCCTCCAGAACCACAAAAAGATTTTACGCAGCAAGTAACGCAGCCGAATTTTGCATCGTCAACACCAAACCAAGTTGAAGCACCGGCTAATAATACTGTGGGGCAATACTCGGTAGACGAAACA
>NZ_JACJDN010000919.1:0-1119 GCF_014163565.1 Pseudoalteromonas sp. SR45-5
ACCAAATATTTACAAGATGAAATAATCGATTTTGATGTTATTTCATTAGAATGGCTCTCAAAGAGTGAGAGAAATGACCCTCGTTATGTTTTTTCAGAGCCGCTTATTTATGCCACAGAAATGATTGTTACCTTGCCTAAAAATGCCCAGCATTGGCAAAGCGCTGATAGCTTGAAGGGTAAAAATATAGGAACGGTACTAGGTTACTATTACTTTAATGACAACACCTTTGAGCGTGTTGACTTTCCATCCGAAAAAGAACTTATGACAGCCCTATCAAGAAACCGTGTAGAAGCTGCACTAGTAGGTAAGTTAACTGCGCTCTATTGGGCAAAGCAGTTAGGGATAAACATTGCCTTTGGCGCACAGCATTCCCATGGTTTTTTAAGAATTCGCTTATTGAGCAAACACAAAGAATTATTGCCCCAGATAAACCTAGCAATTAAAAACCTTCACGCTCAAGGATATATAAAAACTATTGAAGATAAGTATATGAGTAATATACCCACACAAAATTAAGGGACTAATGGCGCAGAGCTCGTGTTTTGGAGTACAATAGCAGCAAATGTTAACTCGACCAGAATCAGAAAGAGCCCCATGAGTATTGAAAAAGCCTTAATCGAACGTAGTAATAATCAATGTGAATTGTGTGCAGCCACCGAGAACTTATCTGTTTATGAAGTACCACCGGTAACTGAAACCCACTCAGATAAATGTATTTACACGTGTCAAACATGTAAAGATCAAATCGAGAATAACAGCGAAATAACGCCTACGCATTGGCACTGTTTAAACGATAGCATGTGGAGCCAAACTCCTGCAGTACAAGTTGTAGCTTACAGAATGCTTTCGCGTTTAGCGCCTGATAATGGCTGGGCACAAGATGCGCTAGACATGATTTACCTTGAAGAAGATACGCTAACGTGGGCTAAAAAAGCACTTGCTGAAGATGACGATTTAAAGCATGTAGATAGCAACGGTGTAGTACTTCAAGCAGGCGATACTGTTACCCTAATTAAAGACTTAGACGTTAAAGGTAGTAGCCTTACAGCTAAACGCGGAACAGCTGTTCGTAATATTGGCCTAACCAGCAACCCTGAACATATTGAAGGGCGAGTT
>NZ_JACJDN010000091.1:0-9017 GCF_014163565.1 Pseudoalteromonas sp. SR45-5
TATTGAGACGCCTTACTTAGGCAAAATTTGAACCAACTATTTAATGCTTAAATATCAGTAGGTTAAAAATAAAATTAACGCTAGTTCACAAAAAGGGTGCAGGCTATCCACAAAATAGTGCAAAGAATCTAAGCGCTTACATTTAATTTATATTTGTATTATAGATAAAATTTACTACAGATGTATGAATGACGGTAAAAATAATGACAAAAGATAAAAAAAATCCCTCTTGCGAGGGATTTTGGGTAACTCAGCGCCATTGGCACTGGGAATGAGGTCGGTACAGGGTAAAGCGTTATTTTTAAGCTAGAGCCTAAAAAACCATTTCTGGAACTTCACCATCAACAAGTAATTTACCTGCTGTTTTACTAATGATTTCATCAACAGTAACGCCCGGAGCACGTTCTAATAGATGAAATGCGCCGTCTTTAACTTCTAATACGGCTAAATCTGTTACTATTTTTTTTACGCAATTAACGCCAGTAAGCGGTAAAGAGCAGGCTTCTAATAGTTTAGAGTCACCATGCTTACTTGCATGGGTCATAGTAACAATAATATTTTTCGCGCCAGCGACTAAATCCATCGCGCCACCCATGCCTTTAATCAGCTTTTTAGGGATCATCCACGATGCGATGTTGCCGTTCTGGTCAACTTCAAATGCACCCAGAACGGTTAAGTCTACATGACCACCCCGTATCATGGCAAAACTATCTGCACTATTAAATATGGCTGCACCTGTGACTGCTGTCACGGTTTCTTTACCCGCGTTAATCATATCGGCGTCTAGCTCTGCTTTAGTTGGGTACGGGCCCATGCCTAAAAGGCCATTTTCGGACTGTAACATAACTTCAATATCATCTGGTACATAGTTTGCGACGAGTGTCGGAATTCCTATGCCCAAATTTACGTAGTAACCGTCTTGTAGTTCTTGTGCAACGCGCATTGCAACTTGTTCACGTGATAATGCCATAATTTTGCTCCTGCTTAATCTCGTGTTGTTACACGTTCAATGCGTTTTTCAAAGCTGCCTTTAATAACGCGATTTACAAAAATACCCGGGGTATGAATTTGGCTTGGTTCAAGCTCACCCGGCTCTACAATTTCTTCTACTTCGGCAACGGTAATTTTGCCCGCTGTTGCCGCCATTGGATTAAAGTTCATGGCGGTGTGTCTAAACACTAAATTACCAAAGCGGTCGGCTTTCCACGCTTTAACAATAGCAAATTCACCCGTTATAGATTCTTCTAAAATATACGGGCGACCATTAAACTCTTTTACATCTTTACCCTCAGCCACAGGAGTACCGTAACCGGTTGCGGTGTAAAACGCAGGTATACCCGCGCCACCAGCACGCATTTTTTCAGCTAGTGTACCTTGAGGCGTAAGCTCTACATCAATTTCGCCACTTAATAACTGCTGCTCGAATAGGGCATTTTCGCCAACGTACGAGGCAACTACTTTTTTAATTTGTTTGTCTTGTAATAAAATACCTAAACCAAAGTCATCAACACCACAGTTATTAGATACTACGGTTAAGTTTTTTGTTTGCATGTGCTTAATTTGTTTAATTAAGCCCTCAGGAATACCACATAAACCAAAACCACCGGCAATAATGGTATCGCCGTCTTTTAATCCTTCCATTGCAGCTTCGTAACTAGAAACTACCTTATCAAAACCGGCCATGAGTCTCTCCTCATTGTGTGCTATTTGTTGTTAACTATCTTTAATCATCATTTCATAAGATAGCTATTTAACCTGAACTCTGGTTAATAGATTTACTAACATATGAATCAGGGTGATATTTAAATTTATTTTCTCTAGCCAGAGATTTTCAGTGAAAACAAGGCGAATTTACGCGTCAATAGCTGGCCTATTGCAAGTAAATTCAACGCAGTTAGTGCTGAAAATAGCTGCTCGAGATAGATTTATTATCCAGAGCTCAGGTTATTTTGTGTGTAGTGCCACAGATACTTTGCTCACAGGTTGCATACCAAGTGCTTTGGTTATCTCCCAGCCAGCGTCACTTAACCTTTGTAAATCAATTGAGTGTTCAATGCCAAGCCCTTGCAGTAAGTAAACTACATCTTCGGTGGCAACATTTCCTGACGCCCCCTTAGCATAAGGACAGCCACCAAGGCCCGCAACTGCCGCGTCAACCGTTGCAATACCTAGGCTTAAAGCTGCGTAAATATTTGTGAGCGCTTGGCCGTATGTATCATGAAAATGCACGGCCAACTTGGCTTTATCAATGTGCGTTAAAAGTAACTCGATTAATTGCGTTACTTTTTTTGCGGTGCCAACACCTATGGTATCGCCAAGGCTTACTTCGTAACAGCCTAAATCTAATAGCTTTTGCGATACACTTAGTACTGCTTGCGGGTCAATATCACCCTCATAGGGGCAACCGAGTACACAGCTTACATAACCACGTACGCGAATATTATTAGCTTTAGCAAACGCCATTACTTCGCTAAAACGTTCAATACTTTGCTCAATTGAGCAGTTGATATTTTTTTGACAAAACGACTCACTTGCAGCGGTAAATATAGCAAACTCTTTAATGCCAACAGCGTGCGCTGCTTGTGCACCTTTTAAGTTAGGGGTAAGGGCGCTTAAATTTACATTGGGTAAATCAAGGGCTGATATTACATCCGCTGAGTCTGCCATTTGTGGCACCCACTTAGGGGAGACAAACGCGCCCGCTTCAATATCTTTTAAACCTGCAGCACTTAGGGCGTTAATAAGCGCTACTTTATCGGCTGTGCTTACTGTTTTTTCGTTTTGTAGGCCGTCTCGCGCGCCAACTTCAACAATACGTACTTTACTTGGAAAGGCACTCATTATGCACCTTCCTCAGTTGTATCTTCGACAATAGCAAGTAAGGCTCCATGCGTTACTAATTCGCCTTCACCAAAACAGTAGCTTTTTAAAATGCCGTCATGCGGTGCGTTTAGCGTGTATTCCATTTTCATGGCTTCGATAATAACAACCGCATCGCCTTTGGTAATTGTGCTACCAATGTCGATTAAGTGCTTAACTACTGTGCCATTAAGCGGCGCCGCAAGTGGCAGTGCTTCACTTTCGTGCGAACTAATATAATGTTTATCAACTAGCTCAAGCTTAGTTTGCAGTGCTTTATTCATCACTGTCACACTATTGCCTACCGTAGTTACGTGCGCGCTATGTTTTTCACCGTTGATAAATACACTGCAAAGACCATTATTTAATGTGCCTTGTAGTTTAAATACATGCTCGTTATGCGTAATACTATAACCCGCTGCTGTTTTTATAGCGCTTAGCTGTAAATCGGCAAAAGGGACTTTAATTACTTGTGGTGCATTGAGTGTAAAACCACTCAGCTGTTGCCACGGGCTTGCACTGCTTTGCGTATTTTGGGTATTAGTTAACGATTCTAAATACGCAAAAGCACCAATAAGCTGACTTGCTTGTAATAACGATTCGTTAACCGCAACTAACGAATCACCCTGCTCAGCAATAAAGTGTGTGCTTGGCGCACCTTGTTTAAACGTAGGGTGGCTTGCTAAATTATGTAAAAAGCCAATGTTAGTGCTAAAACCTGCTAAATGAAATTGCTCAAGGGCTTGTTGTAAGCGGCTCAGTGCTTGTTCGCGATTGTCGTCATGCACAATAAGTTTTGCAATCATCGGATCGTAAAACGGGCTAATTTCGTCGCCTTGTGCAATGCCTGTATCAATGCGTACAAATTCACTGTTAAGGGGTGTGTGTAGTGCTTCAATAGTGCCCGAGCACGGAATAAAGTCGTTGGCTGGATCTTCTGCGTATATACGCGCTTCAAAGCTATGACCCTGCAATTGAATATTACTTTGTGTCATTGGCAATGTTTGCCCACCCGCAATATTAATTTGCCAATTGACTAAATCTACACCGGTTACCATTTCGGTCACTGGGTGCTCTACTTGAAGGCGCGTATTCATTTCCATAAAGAAAAATTCATCGCCACAAAGTAAAAACTCAACCGTACCTGCGCCTCTATAATTTATAGCCAGTGCACAACGTACAGCCGCTTCGCCCATTTCTTTGCGTAGTGCGTCAGATAAACCCGGAGCAGGGGCTTCTTCAATTACTTTTTGATGACGACGTTGCAAAGAACAATCACGATCGCCTAAATAAACACAGTTACCGTAGTTATCTGCAAATACTTGCACTTCTACATGGCGAGGTTGGTTTACATAGCGCTCTAATAACACTAAGTCGTTACCAAAACCGGCAATCGCTTCACGTTGCGCACCTTGTAGTGCGCTCATAAAGTCTTGTGCTTTTTCAACCACACGCATGCCTTTACCACCGCCACCAAAGGCCGCTTTAATGAGTACAGGGTAGCCAATTTTTTCAGCTTCACTTTGTAAAAAAGCAGGGTCTTGCTTATCACCGTAATAACCAGGCACTAACGGTACATTAGCAGCTGCCATTATTTCTTTAGCGCGGGTTTTAGAACCCATTGCTTCAATGCTACTTGCTGGTGGCCCTATAAAAGCAATGTTATTAGCTTCGCAGGCTTTAGCAAATTCGCTGTTCTCAGATAAAAAACCATAGCCTGGGTGAATACAGTCAGCGCCGCAGTCTTTGGCAACTTGTAAAATTTTGTCTGCTACTAAATACGAATCTTTACTTGGCGCGGCACCAATATGGTAAGCCTCGTCAGCCATTTTTACGTGCTGGGCATGTTTGTCTGCATCAGAGTAAACCGCGACCGTGGTTAAGCCCATTTGTTTTGCGCTGTGCATTACACGGCACGCAATTTCTCCACGATTGGCAATCAGTATTTTTTGTAATCGTTGTGTGTTCATAATCAATCCTACAGTTGCCAAGCGGGTGGGCGTTTATCAAAAAAAGCACTTAGCCCTTCTTGACCTTCTTCAGATACGCGAATTTTTGCAATACGCTCTGCGGTAAGCTCAATGAGTTCATCGGTTATTGGTTTATTTGCTACATCGTTAATTAATGCTTTTGCGGCTTTTACTGCAACAGGTCCGTTATCAATCAGTGTTTGCAGCATATTATCGAGCGCACAGTCTAAATTACCGGTTACTTGATGAATTAAGCCAAGTTGCTTAGCAGTATGTGCATCAAACACTTCAGCCGTTAAAAAGTACCTGCGAGCAGCGCGCTCACCAATAGCTTTAATAACGTATGGACTAATAACCGCCGGAATAAGACCCAGTTTTACTTCACTTAAACAAAATTGTGCATCGTCTTTACTAAGGGCTATGTCGCAACAGGCTATTAAGCCCAGAGCACCACCAAAAGCGGCACCTTGCACAGCACAAATTGTAGGATGCGGGGAGCTTGCCAATACCTGCATTAATTTAGCTAATTGCATTGAATCAACTAGGTTATCGGTGTAATTGTTATCAGCCATTGATTTCATCCAGGCTAAATCGGCACCGGCTGAAAAGTGTTTACCTTCTGTTTTTAAAACCAAAGCACGAATATCAAGCGTATTTGCATGTTCAATACACTGGATCAGCTCATGTATTACTTCACTGTTAAATGCGTTTCTTTTTTCTGGGCGACTTAACACAAGTACAGCCACATTAGATTTTGTTATTTGTAGTGTTACTGACATTTTGCGCTCCGGTTACATTCTAAATACGCCAAATTTCGAATCACGTTTTGGTGCGTTATTCGCAGCCGTTAACGCAAGCCCTAATACATTACGCGTATCGGCAGGGTCTATAATGCCGTCATCCCACAAGCGTGCACTTGCGTAATACGGATGACCTTGCTCTTCGTATTGATCAATAATTGGCTTTTTAAAATCACTGATTTCTTGCTCGCTCATGCTTTGGCCTTTGCGTGCTAAACCATCTTGTTTAACTTGCGCCATTACACCAGCTGCTTGCTCGCCGCCCATTACCGAAATACGGGCATTAGGCCACATCCACATCATGGTTGGTTCAAATGCGCGGCCACACATACCGTAGTTACCTGCGCCGTACGAGCCGCCAATAAGTACTGTGAATTTAGGCACATCAGCACACGAAACCGCCATCACCATTTTAGCGCCGTGCTTAGCAATACCTTCGGCTTCGTATTTTTTACCCACCATAAAGCCGGTAATATTTTGTAAAAATACTAAAGGAATATTGCGCTGAGCACACAGTTGAATAAAGTGCGCGCCTTTTTGCGCCGACTCACTAAATAAAATACCGTTATTAGCCACTATGCCAACATGATTGCCGTAAATACTGGCAAAACCGGTGACCAGCGTTTCACCAAAGTAACGTTTAAATTCATCAAATGATGAGTCGTCCACTGTGCGCGCTATTACTTCGCGTACATCAAATGGCTTTTTAAGGTCGGTGCCCACAATGCCGTAAAGCTCGTTTATATCGTAACGGGGTGGTTTTACATCATCTAGAAGAGGGGCCGTAGGGCGTGTATAATTAATACGCTCAATACATTGGCGCGCAATAGACAGCGCATGGGCGTCGTTTTCAGCGTAGTGATCGGCAACACCCGAAATTTTACAGTGCACATCGGCGCCGCCTAACTCTTCGGCTGTTACTTCTTCGCCGGTTGCTGCTTTTACAAGGGGCGGACCTGCTAAAAATATAGTGCCTTGATCTTTTACAATAATACTTTCATCGGCCATTGCAGGTACGTACGCACCACCTGCGGTACATAAGCCCATTACTACAGCAATTTGTGGAATGCCTTTACCCGACATACGGGCTTGATTGTAAAAAATACGACCAAAATGCAACTTATCTGGAAATACATCATCTTGCTCTGGCAGATTTGCACCGCCCGAATCCACCAAATAAATACACGGTAAGTGGCAGCGCTCGGCGATATCTTGTGCGCGTAAATGCTTTTTAACGGTAAGCGGAAAATATGTACCGCCTTTAACCGTGGCATCGTTTGCAATAATCATGCATTCAATGCCTTTTACACGGCCAATACCAGCTACAACACCGGCGCACGGTATTGCTTGCTCGTATACACCAAAGGCTGCAAATTGTGAAATTTCTAAAAACGGTGAGCCTTCGTCAATTAACGTACTTATACGATCGCGTACAAATAATTTACCACGGCCTTCGTGGCGCTCCTTTAATGCAGCGCCTCCGCCTTGGCTAATTGTGGCTACTTTACTGCGTAAATCGTCCACCAGCGCTGACATGTTTTTATGGTTTTGTACAAACGTTGGATCGTGAGGATTAACGCTCGATTTTAAAATCGTCATGGTTTAATCCTTAACGGCTTTCAGTGAAAAGTTCGCGGCCAATAAGCATGCGGCGTATTTCTGATGTACCTGCGCCAATTTCGTATAACTTAGCGTCACGAAGTAGGCGGCCTGTGGCGTATTCATTTATGTAGCCATTGCCACCTAAAATTTGAATCGCATCTAGCGCCATTTTAGTTGCAAGCTCTGCGGCGTATAAAATGGCACCGGCGGCATCTTTACGGGTTGTTTCACCACGGTCACAAGAGCGAGCTACCGTATACACATATGAGCGCGCAGCATTCATTTGTGTATACATGTCGGCTACTTTGCCCTGAATTAACTGAAATTGACCAATAGGGGTGTCAAACTGTTTACGCTCGTGAATATACGGTACTACTATATCCATACACGCTTGCATTATGCCAAGCGGGCCAGCTGCAAGTACTACGCGCTCGTAATCAAGGCCACTCATAAGTACTTTAACGCCTTCGTTTAAGTTACCTAAAATGTTTTCCTCTGGCACTTCGCAGTTTTCAAATACCAGCTCACAGGTGTTTGAGCCGCGCATGCCTAGTTTGTCGAGCTTTTGCGCCGTTGAAAAACCAGGAAAGTCACTTTCAACAATAAACGCGGTAATGCCTTTAGCGCCGGCATCTAAATCTGTTTTAGCGTAAATAACTAACGTGTGTGCGTCTGGGCCGTTGGTGATCCACATTTTGTTGCCGTTTAAAATGTACTTATCGCCTTTTTTTTCGGCTTTGAGTTTCATCGATACAACGTCAGAGCCCGCATTAGGCTCGCTCATTGCAAGGGCACCAATGTGCTCGCCGCTAATAAGCTTAGGTAAGTATTTTTCTTTTTGAGCTTGTGACCCGTTACGGTTAATTTGATTAACACACAGGTTTGAATGTGCTCCATAGCTTAAGCCAATAGATGCACTAGCACGGCTTATTTCTTCCATAGCAATAACATGTTCTAAGTAACCTAAGCCTGCACCGCCAAAGTCTTCAGATACGGTCATGCCTAGTACGCCCATTTCGCCCATTTGAGTCCAAAGTTGATTTGGAAAAGCGTTATCTAAGTCCGTTTTTTCAGCAAGCGGGGCAATCTCCTGACTCGCAAAACTGTTTACGTGGTCGCGGATCATATCGGCGGTTTCGCCAAGGCCAAAGTTCATTTCTTTATATAGTGAAATAGTGCTCATGATTCATTCCTGTGTGACGTGTGTGTTGTCAGTGTGTTGTTATTTTAAAAATAAACTTACTCGTCTATTTTATTAAGCGTGTCTCTGCAGCGGCGCTCGGCCGTCACCAACTCCATAAGAACAACTTTAATGTCGTCCATTTGTTGAGATAGGTCTGCTTTTTTTTCTGAAATAAGGTCAAGCATAGTAACCAACTGCTTAGCGCTTGATTTATCTGCGTCGTACAGTTCAAACAAACGACCGGTTTCGGCCAATGTAAAGCCAAGGCGCTTACCACGTAATATTAGTTTTAAACGCACTTTATCGCGTTTTGAATAAATACGGGTTTGACCATTACGTTCTGGCGTTATTAACCCTTGGTCTTCGTAAAAGCGAATAGAGCGGGTTGTAATGTCAAATTCTTTAGCGAGTTCGCTAATGCTAAATGTTTGTTCATTACTGGCCGGCATTTTGGCTGAGCTTGCAAAGTTTGTTTGATTATCTGGTTTCATAATTGTATTTACCTCATTCGAATAACTCCAATATAAGTGAAGTTTACGTAAAGGTAAAGCTTGGTGTGATTTGAAACTATTTATAAAGGGATGTTTAAGCGAGGTGTTTATT
>NZ_JACJDN010000920.1:0-1117 GCF_014163565.1 Pseudoalteromonas sp. SR45-5
GTGGTTATATACATCGGTATTGGGACTAAAAGCGCCAGACAAACTAAAATGACGGCTAAAGTTGCTTACGTTTTAGTTAATACCGCTGTTATTTTAGCGATAGGTTATTTAGCGACGTCTAAATCAGCTTTTTTGCTTTAAGTAATACCTGACTATTTGAGCTTTATAGTTGTTTTGTAAAGCTCAAATACAACTCCCTCTCAGAAAATATTCAAATACACCTCTATATTGGTATATAGCTTTAAAGTTAGGTAAACTACGCCTTCGTTTTCTAAAATGTTGCAGTATTAATGACTACCCTCGGGTTTGACGAACACGATGAATCTTATCTTGATGATGCTTACGATGAATTTACACCTCCAGCGATTTACCGCTGTATTAAAGCAGAGTCAAAGTGGGACCCTCAGATAGATTTAACACCATGTTATGAAACTTTAACTGACTTTGAACAGCAAATTTCAGCGCTGTGTTTAAAAGTGAGTGATGAGCACGATCGCCTCGAAAAATTATTAGATATGTTTTACAGTGATTGGCTATTTAGTGCATCAGGTTTAAAAGTGCCTGAATATAAATTAAATACATTAAGCTATACGCTTTCTATGCGCAGTGGTTCACCTACAACACTGGCAATTATACTTTGTCATTTTTTACAACAAGCTAACTGTGACGCGAACCTTAGTCTTACCCAAGGTGATGTTGGCGTACATGTGGCGATTAGTGACGAAGAAGGCTACATAATAGAGCCAAGCAGTGGACAACAAAGTTGGTATATTATCCCTGAAAACGCAGATGAAGATGATGGTCAAGAGCAAGAGCCACTAGAACTGATTTTTGATGACGAAGTATATAAGTTATTTTTAGCTCAGCAAAAATGGTCTTTCATTAGCGAAAATAAATTTGGTCATGCTTTAACCTGTGTAGAGATGCTAATGGAGTTAATAGGCGACGACCCGTATGAGAGACGCGACAGAGGTTACTTATTAAATCAGCTCGGTTGCCCTAAAATGGCACGTGATGATTTACAGTTTTTTGTAGATGAGTGTCCGGATGATCCTGCAATAGAGATTATTCAACACCAAATAGAAGAACTAGAAGATAATAATAAAACGCACCATTA
>NZ_JACJDN010000921.1:0-1112 GCF_014163565.1 Pseudoalteromonas sp. SR45-5
GAAGTAGAGATAATGCAAGGTTTGTTTGGAATAATAATCGCTGCAGCTTCAGTTTTATCTTTATGTATTGTAAGACCTTTCGCATTTTTGACCTCAAGTACTGGTAAAAAACTAATTGATAAAAATTTAGCTCTAATTAGGATTAAAAGTTGAAATTATGGAAAATATCAAACTAAGTATAGTTATACCTGTTTACAACGTACAAGACTATTTAGCTGATTGCCTCGAGTCTGTTTACGATGTAAATGAACAATCCAAAGAGATTATTATAATAAATGACGGATCTACAGATAACTCGGCATTTATTATAGAACAGTACAAAAATAAATACCCACTACAAACTCAGGTTATTACACAACATAATCAGGGGTTATCGGCGGCAAGAAACGCGGGTATTAATGCTTCTAAGGGAAAGTTTATTTTATTTTTAGATAGTGACGATACGCTTGAAAGCGAACCTGTATTTAACTTAATACAATTTGCCTGCGATAATGATTTGGATATTTTACAAGGGGTTGCCACTAAGTTTGGTGATGTGCCGAAAGAGCAGTTATCCATGCCGCAAGATGTCTTTGATTACCCTATTTGTAACGGCCGAGATTTTTTAAATAAATACGGTAACTCATCTTCAATTGCTAAGAAAAATTTTAGGCCAGAGGCATGGCTTATGTTAGTAAAACGAGATTTGTTTATAAAAAACAATATATATTTCACTGAGGGTATGTATTTCGAAGACGAATTAATGACACCAACTTTATATTTAAATGCAAATAAAGTTAAAGCTTTAGATATGCCTTTTTATAACTATCGTATTCGCGCAGGAAGTATAACTTCTGTTTTCAATGAAAAGCACATAGCAAGTAAAGCGCTTTTAGTTAAGGAGTATTATTCGCTGTTAGCTAAAAGTAACTTTTACCATAGCTTTCTTAATGGTCGATTAATTGGTTGGTGCCGCGAATCTGAAGAGTATTTAAGCATTAAAGATGTAGCTAAACTGTTTTTTTTACGTAAATATAGATTTAAAGACTTGCTACTCTTAAACATGATTTTAATTAAAAAGGTGATGAATTTTGGTCGCTTTAAAAATGTAAAAGACGCATTAAACGTTAAGT
>NZ_JACJDN010000922.1:0-1100 GCF_014163565.1 Pseudoalteromonas sp. SR45-5
AGTCATTAGGTTCGAATATAGCTACTATGTCATCATTTTTTTTATCGAATTTAATTACAGAGCCGTGAGGTGCTGAAAAAATAAATTCGAGCATATGCACACCTTCCGATAACACTTGAAAATTATTTTTAGGTTCTGAAAAGTTACACATATAGCCAGACATCGGAAACCCTTTTTCAGCAAACTTCATTGCAGTTTGAAATGTGCCTAGGTAATAACCATTAATGTCTATTTCATTATTTTCTAATAACATTAGCTTATTTAATGAGTTCTGAATTGTCCCTTGCCACCCAATGTCAACAATCGCGACTTTTTTGGCATCCATAAACCCAATTTGATTTAGGTAAGTTAGTAGGTTTTCTCTTTCTACAGCTGCAATACTGCATACATCATCAACTAATAAATGAAAGAGTTTTGCTAATTTATCCTTATCGTTATCTGTGTCAATTATATGATTTTGATCAAAAAATCCAACTTCTTTTATTTTTTTAATATGTTTTGTTGCATCTATATCAACTCTATCAAGGTAATTAGCGACGCTCAAATTAGGAACAAAATGGCATAGTACTTTTATCGAATATTCATCGATTCCATTGTATATAGTTGGGATGTTTATAGCTCGTCTTGATGCGTACATATACTTACTAACAGGCGTTTTAGCTCCCTGATTCATAAGGCTATAGGCTTTGTGCATAATATAGCCGTCGCGAGCAAGGAAAAATATATGTTCTATTTCTTGATGCAAAACCTGGCTAGTTAACCAACGAGTTAAGCCAAAATATATTATTCCACAGTATACATAACCAAAGTCGTACCATATATTCTCGTTGTTATTATCTCTTTGGGTAAACGTTTTGTTGATGATAGTCGCAAAATAAATAGATTCTTCTATAGAGAGTTTAGAAGGGTATAGCTGCCTTAGTCTTTTAAATGAATGATGGCTAAGCGCATATTCACTGGTTTTTTTGTAATAATAAGGTTTGATGCCTTCTTTCATCGCGTTAATGACATCGGCGAAGTAATAATCGCCAATATGTAAAAGCTTAGACGGTTTACAGGATAGGTCTTTAAGTATATGCGGATATAACCCTCCTTTAGAC
>NZ_JACJDN010000923.1:0-1099 GCF_014163565.1 Pseudoalteromonas sp. SR45-5
TATTTAAGCGCAGCGATAGTCGCCATCATTGTTGCCTATAAAACACATAATATTTATTACACAACGCTTGCCGGTATGGGGCTATTTCTGATTTTAAATTAGAGCGCTCTTTATACTTTATGAAATACTGTACTCAGGTTAAAATACCTATAACAATAATAAAAAAGACGCCAATATGCACAAATTCCATCAATTAAGCGCAACAAGCTTGCAGGGTCAACCTATTAACTTTAGTGATTTTGAAGGTAAGGTTGTGCTTATTGTTAATACCGCAAGTAAATGTGGATTTACCTACCAATACGAGTCACTTCAAGCTTTGCATAATAAATATGCCAGCCAAGGTTTAGTTATTTTAGGGTTTCCGTGTAATCAATTTGGTCAGCAAGAACCCGGCGACGCTACACAAATAGAGCAAGGGTGTTTAATTAATTTTGGTGTGAGTTTTTTAATGGCGGCCAAAGTAGATGTAAACGGTAAGCATGCTCACCCAGTCTTTCGTTTTTTAAAATCGGCTTTACCTGGTTTTTTAACACGTAAAATAAAGTGGAATTTTACTAAATTTTTAATTGCCGCAGATGGCACGCCAATTAAACGTTATGCACCTTTTACTAAACCAGAAAAGCTAGAACTTACAATTCAAAAAGCTTTGGCACAGGCTAAAAGCACGCTTTAAAAAGTAATAAAGAGGCGCAAGGCCTCTTTATTGCCAATACTATTGAAACTTAAACATACGCATAACTGCACATTTAAACTCTCAATATTAATTGGTATTTTATTTATACTAGTGAAATTTAATCGGTGTAATCGCTTAAATCGTCTTCGCCTAGATTTTTACGCAAGCGTTTTTGCTCAAGGTAGTCTTCCAACTTCTTTTTAACCTTTTGCTTGTTCTTATCGTGTTGATTACGGCCGAGCATTTCGTACTCGTCTTCAACAAAATCGTCATCTAGCGCATCGTAACTAAATGTCTTACCCACAACCCACTCCATAAAGTGTTTGAGACCAACCAAGGATTTTATTATCGCAATAGTCGGTAAAATTAAAATGTTTAACGTCAAAATGCTGTGCAAATTAACATCAAAATAAAGCCACGTGACTA
>NZ_JACJDN010000924.1:0-1099 GCF_014163565.1 Pseudoalteromonas sp. SR45-5
AAATTAATTTTAAGTAAAACTGTAAAGTAAATCAGTTAAATTAAGTGAGGCATTTTGCCGCTTAAGTGATTTAAGTTACAAAAATCTATCCTTTAGGAGAGGAAACATGAAAACAATGACTCAAAAACAACAGGGTTTCACCCTAATTGAATTAATGATTGTAGTAGCAATCATCGGTATTCTTGCTGCAATTGCATTGCCTGCGTATTCGAACTATCAAGCAACATCTAAATTGACTGCTGGTTTAGCTGAAATATCTGCTGGTAGAACTGGTTTTGAAATCGCTAAAAATAATGGATTGTCGACAGCACCCGCAGTAACAGATATTGGTTTAAGCGCATCAACTGAAAACTGTGCTATTACTACAACAGCAACAACTATTGTTTGTACGATTAAAAATGCACCTACACAAATTGCATCAGCTGTATTAACATGGTCTAGAAGCGATGTAGGTACGTGGACATGTGCAACTAGCGCGCTATCAGATGACAACAAAGGTTTAGCTCCTAAAAGTTGTCCACAATCTTAGTGAAATTTTAATTCTGAAAAGCGCCTTTATGGCGCTTTTTTAACAAGTAAGTAATGACGTTTATGAACAAGGTAAATTTGATAAAATCACTGCTTGTTAGTGCATTTCTTACATTCACATTAATACCTTTAATACCAATAGTTTCCTACGATTACCATAACCACCAACGTATCATTCAAATAGCTTTTTTACTTATCACAAGCCTACTAGTGCTTACAGCTTTTTTAGGTAATAAAAAACCTACTTTTAAGCTTTCACTAAATAATAAAAGTAGTGTGTTGTACTTAATTTTTATTTTCAGTGGCTGCTTATCTGCATTGATGAGTATGGAGCAAAGTTTTAGTCTGCTGTACACATTTCATATAAGTTTACTTATTTTAACCATGTACTATGTAAGCACTATAAATGATAAAAAACCTGTTTTATTTATCATTTATGCATTATTTATAACTCATACAAGCTTAATCCTAATATGCCTACTCAATATAATTTTTACACTTTCTGAGCAACAACCTTTAAATCCATACATAATTTACTCTGGATTTATTAACATTCGCTTTTTTAACCAAG
>NZ_JACJDN010000925.1:0-1098 GCF_014163565.1 Pseudoalteromonas sp. SR45-5
ACGAGCTTGCTACTATAAACTCAATTGTTACCTGCTCTGATAAAAACATAACACCAGCAATGGCAGCAAGTACCGGCACACAAAGTTGCACAACCGCAGCTTGGGTACTTTTAAGTAGTGGCATTGCTACATACCAAACACTATAACCAACTCCAGACGCTATTGCCCCCGAGGCACACGCAAGTAACACCCCTTCAATACTCATATTTTTTAAATAACTCATACCTACAAGTAATAAAACCGGGATAGCAACTAAGCTTCTTATAAAGTTAAACCCAGTAGTACGCAGTGGCGATACGCACATTTTACCGCGAATACTGTAAATACCCCATGCCACACCACTGAGTGCCATAAGTGATGCACCTAATAATGAAGGCACCGCTGCAGATGGCAGCATTAAATATACAAAACCAGATAACGCCACTATAAATGCACACCACTGAAGTACGCTTAATTGCTCTTTTTGATAAATACCCCAGCCAATCATAGTAAGTTGCACAGCAGAAAATAAAATTAGTGCACCGGTACCGGTATCTAGCTCTACGTAGGCAATCGAAAAACAAAGCGCGTAAACAAGCAGGCTAATACTGCTTCGCCAGCTTCCTCTGTCACTTAAAATAGCGGGATTGAATATGCCTTTACGTTTTAAATTATGGGTATAAATAGCCATTATAATGCCCAAACATGCAGCCCCGCTAAGTAAGCGAATAACAGTAAAGTTCCAAGCATCTATATAACCTTCTGCTAAGGCCATTCTGCAAAAAAGAGAATTTGCGGCAAACGCAATTAAAGCAATTAATGTGTATATGGTGGCTTTCAAAAAAATTCCTTCGCAACGAAAAATAACTATATTGTTTTAACTCACTCGCTAATTAACCAACCACGTTCAAGCCATTGATTAATTTTAGTAATTAAAAACCCAGCGATTTTCTCGCCTAGGAGTTCATTTAAACAGGATTGACATAACTGTGCAAAGGGTGTGTTTTGTTTTAATAAACTCAGTAAGCGGTATTCTTGTGCATCAACGCTTAAATATTGTGTACGCCTTTGAGCATCACGTGCTACAACCCAAAAGCGAGGTTCTGAGACTCTTGGCTC
>NZ_JACJDN010000926.1:0-1092 GCF_014163565.1 Pseudoalteromonas sp. SR45-5
GATACTGGCGTTATATTTGCAACTATATCTAATATTAATGAGATTATTAATTAAATAGGTGCAAACAAAATGATCAGTATTCCGTCAGTTGGCGAAGCCGAAAAACTAATAGAGGAAAAGCTCGGAGGGTGGTTTGATGTTGTTATCAGCCATATCCCTAATTTTATAGTGGCAATTGTAATTGCCATAGTATTTTCAATATTGGCGCGCTTTGCTGGCAAGCTGATGAAAAACGTGTTGCGCCGCTCTCTCGATTCAACGCAAATTGCCGACTTAATGGCGTCAATATTTAAAGTTATTGTGTTGTGCATAGGTTTATTTATAGCGCTCGATTTTGTTGGCTTAAAAGGCACTGTTACTTCGCTACTTGCTGGTGCGGGTATTGTGGGTTTAGCCATTGGTTTTGCGTTTCAAGACATGACCGAAAACCTAATTGCAGGTATAGCAATGGGTGTACGTAAGCCATTTAAAACAGGTGATGTAATAGAAACCGATGATGTGTTTGGTTCGGTGCATTCTATAAACCTACGTAACACGCTAATAGAGAGCTTTTACGGGCAACTAATACTTGTACCAAACAAAGTCTTATTTAGAAATGTACTAAAAAATTACACCACGCTAGGTATAAGACGTATAGAAGTACCCGTAGGTATTTCGTATGGCGACGACATAGAAAAAGCAAAAGACGTTATAGTCGATAAAATTAACGAATTTGACTTTGTAATACGTAAAGACGAAACCGCTGTATACGCTGAAGGTTTTGGCGACAGCAGCATTAACTTACTGGTGTGGTTTTGGATTAAATACCCAGGCGAGCCTGACTTTATGACGGTACGCCACAAAGGTGTTGTTGCCGTTAAGCAAGCATTAGACGAAGCTGATATTAGTATTCCTTTCCCAATTCGTACTTTAGATTTTGGTATTAAAGGCGGTGAGAAACTCGATGCCATGATAAGCGATAAAATAAGCCAGCAGTCATCCAATAAAGACAGTAGCGACGGTGCTGACTCTAGCCAAAGTGAGTAATTTAGTTAAAACTCATTAGGCAAAAGCATTGGGAAATAGTTACTTACCAACAGCGCAATTTTACAG
>NZ_JACJDN010000927.1:0-1082 GCF_014163565.1 Pseudoalteromonas sp. SR45-5
TGCAGTGCCATTTTTATTGTCTGGTGAATCTGGATTATTAGCTATTCCTTTACTTGTTGGAATTTTATTCACTTTACCGCTTTGTAGTTATATTGTTGGCCTAATTAAGCTAAAACTCAGCAAAAACTAGCCCCAAACGGGGTTTATTTTGTGATAGCATATACGTGTCTTTTAACTAACAAAACGTGAAAAACACATTATGTCAGATAATTTTACTACAGATGCTGAAAAAGCAAGTTACGGTATTGGCTTACAAATGGGTGAGCAACTTAAGTCTAATCCTTTTGAAGGCTTAAACCTAAATTCAGTATTTGAAGGCATGAAAGATGCGTACGCTGGTAGCGCATTTCAAGTTGAGATCCCTGAGATTCAAGCTGCATTCGAAAAGATTAACGAAGAGATCCAAGCTCGTCGTGAAGAAGAATCTAAAGTACTTTCTGCCGAAGGTATTGCATTCTTAGAAGAAAACGCAAAACGTCCTGAAATCACAGTAACTGAGTCTGGTCTTCAATACGAAGTACTAGCGACTGGCGAAGGCGAAAAGCCAACAGCTGAGTCTACAGTACGTGTTGATTACCACGGTACACTAATTAACGGTACTGTGTTTGATAGCTCATACGAGCGCGGTCAACCAGCTGAATTTCCAGTTGGTGGCGTAATCAAAGGCTGGACTGAAGCATTACAAATGATGCCTGTAGGTACTAAATGGCGTATCTACGTTCCTCATGAGCTTGCTTATGGTGAACGTGGCGCAGGTGCTGCAATCGCACCTTTCTCAACGCTTGTATTTGACGTTGAACTACACGAAATCATTTCTTAATTTAAATAAATTTTAAAATTAAGAGTTTAAAAAGCCGTATTCAATCTGAATACGGCTTTTTTGTGTCTGTAATCTAAGTGTTTTATACCAATTCGATTAATTAAGTGATCTATTTTGCGCTAAGAAAATAGGGTTGATAACAAGGCAAAAACTTTTTTAACTAATTGTTATCACTAATTGCTCCTGCATTGCTCTACCTTTTGCATCCATGCAGTCGTATATCATAATTTTTTACGCAGTTAGCGCAAAGTTTAATCCCTTG
>NZ_JACJDN010000928.1:0-1069 GCF_014163565.1 Pseudoalteromonas sp. SR45-5
GCATTAAATTAGTGAGCTATTATAGCCCTATGAAATAGCGATAAAATGATGATATTTTTAATTATATTGGTATAACTACCCGCCAAAGAGAACACTGCCTTATATGACATCGCCCATTTTAATTACCGGCGCAGGCCAACGTATTGGTTTAGCACTCGCTCAGCATTATATAGCCCAAGGGCAGAGTATTATTATCACGTATCGTACTCGTCACGCCGCTGTTGATAAATTAGAGCAACAAGGCGCTGTATGTATTTATGCCGATTTTAGTACCGATGAAGGTATTAGTACATTTATAAATACGCTTAAAGAGCATACAACATCGCTGCGCGCTATTGTTCATAACGCATCAAGCTGGGACTGCGAAGCTAACAACCCTGACTTTGCAGCACTGTTTGATAATATGATGCGAGTACATGCCAAAACACCGTATTTAATTAATTTAATGTGCGCAGAGCTGCTTTTAAACTATCAGCAAAATGAAAAAGTACCTGCCGATATAATACATCTTACTGATTATGTAGTTGAAACAGGCAGCCCTAAACACTTAGCTTATGCAGCAAGTAAAGCAGCACTCGACAACCTAACCAAATCGTTTAGCGCTAAATATGCGCCAAATATAAAAGTGAACTCGGTTGCTCCATCGCTCATTATTTTTAATGAACATGACGATGAGCAATATCGAGCTAAGACCCTTAAAAAATCATTAATGGGCATTGAACCCGGATGCCAAGAAATTATCAATAGCATTGATTTACTATTACAAAGCCACTACATCACAGGGCGCTCTTTGCCTATTGATGGCGGTCGTCATTTAAAGTAAATATAAATAAACTGAGATATTTATGCACAATGAATTAAAAGAAAGTTATGAAAAAATCATCACCGCTGTAGGCGAAGATGCTAACCGCGAAGGCTTACTTGATACGCCAAAACGTGCTGCAAAAGCAATGGAATATTTAACGCAAGGGTATCGTCAAACGCTTGATGAAATAACTAATAAAGCAGTATTTACATCTGACGCTGACGACATGGTGTTAGTACAAGACATAGAACTCTACTCTATGTG
>NZ_JACJDN010000929.1:0-1067 GCF_014163565.1 Pseudoalteromonas sp. SR45-5
TCGCTGTTAGAATTCCCAGTTAATACGCTTTTTGTCTCAAATATTAGCAGGAATATTTTATATGGGCTTAACAAACATGCTTGGCTGGAGCTAGAAGAACTAAGCTTTCACCATTTAGTTAATTTAACGCTAGATGAAGTCATTGCTTTTCGAAATGATAATTTTAAGAAGGTAAATATTTCATACGAAAATAAAACTTATTAATGAGTATGTGAGACTTATGGTTTTTCATAAGTCTTTTCTCTATGTTCTTTTAAAGTTTTATTAACCAATTGGTCTGCTTGACGAGTGGTTTCTGGGAGTCGATATTTAGACGCTAGTTTTAATATCCACTCAACTGCAGTATCTAGTGATACTTTATGGCCAATGGATACATAAACAGGTTTGATATTATCTTGCGTACGTAGCACTTTGCCAATAATCTTGTTGTCATCTATTAAATCAGACGTTGAGCCACGGTGTTTTGCAAGTTCTTTAAACTCACCTAATAACTTGCTCTTGCCACAGCCTATGGTGGGTATATCTAAGGTGACACCTAAGATACAAGACCTGACCCTGCTGGTTTGTTGATAATTGGTTAGTGCAATTGAGTTTAGCGATTTGCTTAAGAGATACTGATACGGCTAAGTTAATCTGCCGGTGCGAAGAAGATTGGTTGGAGTTTAACGAGCCATTTAACGTTGCGCTGTTTAATTTTGTGCGCAATATTTTTGTACAAGATATGGACCAAACTGAGTTATTGCGTGAAGTAATGGAGAAATCAGGCCCTGAGCATGTTGATGAATTTAGAGCGCCTTATGTGAACATGCTTTTCTTACCTTATTTGGATGTGTGGGTAGCGCTTTTATTAAACGATGAAGCTCATTACAAACGGTCAATCCATACAGCCATTGAGTTGCATTACAAGTTCTACAATGATCCACCTGAAGGCGCAGTAACATGGACAGGCGATGTAGCTCTGCTAATGAGCGCAGTGGCCAGCCTTGCCTATGATAAGCATGGCTGGCAAGTCCCCGACACCCCTTACCTGCCAAAGTGGCTAATTTATAAAGAGTTTGAAAATGCTT
>NZ_JACJDN010000092.1:0-9007 GCF_014163565.1 Pseudoalteromonas sp. SR45-5
GCCTAAGATTAATGGTCATAGTTATATTTTTAGGTATCAAGCTACTAAATTTAGAAGTCGCCCAAGAGTTGGGTAGTAAATATGAAGCAAAGGAAGAGTAATGAAAAAAGTAATTGGTTTGTTGGTTGGTGCAATGGCTTTATCTGGTTGTACTCACCGTATTGGTGATTTTACAATTGCCTCTACAAAAAATATGAATCATACAAATAGCAATCACAAAGTTGATTATGACACACGTGTGGTTGGTAAGGATGTTAAACATACTGTTTTAATTTTCCCAACAGGAATATCTAACATGAAAGAGGCTATGGATAATGCTATCGAGCAAACGCCTTCGGCGGTGGGTCTTTCAAATGTTACCGTTAAAGTTGTGCAGTGGTATATCCCATTAATTTATGGACAGTCTTACTTTGAAGTTGAAGGTAATCCAATCTATGAGGTGGATAATACGAAAACTAAGTAGTTTTTAGTTTTAAATAGCTGCCAACGGTAGCTATTTAACTATCAATTTCTAACATGCATTTGATTAAGGTATGATAGTAATTAATAGATTACTCTAAAATAAATAATAATCATGACCCAATTAACTGCCAAACAGAACATTCAATCGATTGTTAAAGCAATTAAGGCAGAGGAAGCATCACTTCGTCAAAAGCACCCGTTACTTGCACATCAAAATACCTTAGGGTTAATTATTTTATTGCTATCGCTTAGCGCATTAATTGGTGTTGGTGGTTTATATTATTTAGCCATCATACCTGCTTGGGTATGCATAGTACTTACGGCTATTGCTGCATCTATTTCCCATGAGTTAGAGCACGACCTCATACATAAACAATACTTTAGTAATCAGCCTTTCATGCATAATTTTATGATGCTAACAGTATGGTTAATGCGGCCAAATACTATTAGCCCATGGTACCGACGTAAAATGCATTTACACCATCACAAAACCTCAGGCACACAACAAGACCTAGAAGAACGCTTGGTTGGAAATGGCATCAAAAACCCATTTTTACGTGCGCTAGTTATTGTTGATGGTTTGTTAGGGTTAGTTATTTCTACTAAACGTTTTAGAAAAGAAATTAATGGCTTTAGTTTTTCGAGTGTTTTTAATGCGGGATTTCCGATAGCGACTGCGTATTTTGCTGTTTTATATAGCGTTATTATATTTCATATCGTTGATTTATTTATACCACTTTCGCTAAATTCACCTAGTTGGTTGTTAAGTACAATGGATGTGTTTGAATTTTTAATGGTTGTGCTCATTGTGCCTAATATTATTCGCTCAAGCTCGCTGAATTTTGTTACCTCAAGCATGCATTACTATGGCGGCGTTAATAACATGCTTGAACAAACTCATGTCCTAACGAGTCGTTTATTTATGCCGTTTCACTTATTTTGTTTTAACTTTGGTAAAACGCATACCATTCATCATTTTGTGCCAAATCAGCCGTTTTATTTACGCCAAATGCTAAGTAAAAAAATACTTAAAGTAATGGCGCAGCACAACGTGCGCTTTAATGATTTTGACAGCATTAAAAATGCGAATGCTTATAAATAATTACCTCCAACATAAGGGAGGTTCTACATTGCTATTCTTATTTTATAGTTTGAATAGCGATTATGTACCAAGCCCATTACCCGTGAATTTACTCTATCCATCGCAACGTTTATTAAGCCCAACTGTCCGCGCTTTGGTGGACTATTTAGTGCCATTTTTAAATCAACAAAAACAAAAGTGGTAGGCTTAATTAGCGCTAAAACTTTAAACTAAAAATAGATAAAACCAGTGAAAAGTGAAGTGGCCCTTCATAGTTGAGCATCTAGCTTAAATGGGATTGATTATTGTAGAGCCTTCAGTAATAGTGGTTATAGAGCAAACTAATTATATTCTCAATAATACATAAGGGCTCGTGCTCATCAATATTATAAAACCAATAAATATAATAAGGACAAACAGGATGAAAAAATCACTAATTTCAATAGCGTTGGGCTTTGCTGCCCTTAGTGCGTTTAATGCCAATGCAAACATTGATCAGCAAGTTAAAAAGATAGAGCAACAGGTTATTGATTGGCGACGTGATTTTCATCAAAACCCTGAGCTTGGAAATCGCGAAACCCGCACAGCAGATATTGTCGCTAAGCACTTAAAGTCGCTGGGTATGGAAGTAAAAACAGGGATTGCTTATACAGGTGTTGTGGGGCTATTAAAAGGTGCAAAGCCAGGCCCGACAGTAATGCTACGTGCAGATATGGACGCGCTGCCCGTTACTGAAAAAGCCGATGTTGATTTTAAATCAACTAAAACCACTAATTACCGTGGTGTAGATGTAGGTATAATGCATGCTTGTGGGCACGACACGCACGTGGCCATGCTAATGGGCGCTGCACAAGTGCTTGCAAACATGAAAGATGAGCTACACGGTAATATTATGTTTGTATTTCAGCCTGCAGAAGAAGGCGCACCAGAGGGGGAAGAGGGGGGCGCTGAGTTAATGCTTAAAGAAGGCATATTTAAACAATACAAACCAGAAGCTGCTTTTGGGTTACACATAACATCTAGTTTGCACAGCGGTAAAATTGGTTATCGAAGTGGCCCAGCTATGGCCAGTGCAGACCGATTTGAAATAACAGTACATGGCAAGCAGGCACACGGCTCTGCACCGTGGACTGGGGTTGACCCCATTGCCGCAGCTGCGCAAATAGTAACAGGCGTAAATCATATTGTTAGTCGCCAAATCAACATTACCAAAGAGCCTGCTATTGTCTCGTTTGGTAAGATAGCGGGTGGGGTGCGTAATAATATTATTCCTGAAGAAGTCGAAATGGTAGGCACAATTCGTAACTTTGATATGGATAACCGAGCACAAATATTTGAAAAAATAAAAACCACAGCCACGCACATTGCTAAATCGTCAGGTGCTACTGCAGAGGTACACATTCACGAAGGTTATCCGGTAACGATTAATAATCCAAAGTTAACTGCGCAAATGTTACCTAGCCTTAAAAAAGCAGCAGGTAATGAAAACGTAGTTGAAATGGGAAAAATAACCGGCGCAGAAGACTTTTCGTTTTACGCATTAGAAGTGCCGAGTGTATTTGTATTTTTAGGCGGCACACCAAGTGAGCAAGATTTAAATACAGTGGCTAGTAATCACTCACCTTATTTTTATGCCGACGAATCATCGTTTAAAGTAGGCACTAAGGCGCTTAGCCTGTTAGCTGTTGATTATTTAAACGCACATAAAAGATAGCTTAAACACACCACGTTACGCTATTAGCTTAACGTGGTATTGCTGTTTTATTTAAAACATCGCATCATGTTTGTAGCACTTGCTCAATTTTGAAAAAATCACTCTCAAAAATTAAAAACCTAACCGAATATACAAATGAACCGGCGAGCAATTTTTTATATTTTAAAAATAATGAATCGATATTGCCGGTCTTATATCTCGATTCAATCTTCATAAGCATTAAGGATTTAAATAATGGAAATTACTGGAAGCTGTTACTGTGGTGAAATTAAATACCAAGCAAAGTCTCAAAATAACAACGCACTTGTTTGCCATTGTAGCGATTGCCAACGTATGTCGAGCGGCCCATTTAGAGCCGTTATTATTGCAGAGCCAAATTCGGTCGTGTTTACCCAAGGTGAGCCAAAAGAGTTTGTTAAAACAGCGCAAAGCGGTAACAAGCGTGCGCAAGGTTTTTGTGGCACATGTGGTACAACACTTTATGCAACTAACGAAGCTAAAGCTGACCGTGTATATGGCTTGCGTATTGGTGCGGTTGATCAGCGTGATCAGTTTACGCCAACAGCACAAATTTGGGCTAAATCAACATTGAGCTGGTTGAGCGGCTTACACGAAGTACCTGCGTTTGATACAACCCCACAAAACTAGTTAGTTGGGGTTATCAGTATTACTTTTTAGTAAGCGGTTTGAAATTTATTTAACCAAATGACTGTCTACTTATAAGTCAGTCATTTGGAGAATAATATGTGTAGTTCACCTAAAAGCAGCCGAGCAGTGAAAAAAACAGCCATTAGTTTTAATGATGAGCTTACTCAAGAGCAGCGCTTGCGTTTTGCTGCAAAAGCTAATTTAGCACAAGAGCGCCGTGAACAGCGCGAAGTAACGAATAAACGCTATGAGCAAAAGCACGCGAGTAGTAAACCTTCGTCTGGTTTATTTTCGTGGTTACAGCAGCTAGTTAGCTGATTTAGCTAAAGTGGTGTTTTTACCACTGCCTAAACCACATAATGCACACAGTACTCCGGCAATAGCGCACAACCACAATGGCGCACTCCAACTTCCCGTAGTCGTGTGTAATGCACCAGCTAGCATAGGACCAATAGCCGCGAGCAAATAACCTACGCTTTGCGACATACCTGAAAGCGACGCTGCTTGTTGCGAATCGTCAGTTCGTAAACTAATAAACGACAGCCCCAATATAAAACATGCCCCAGAGCAAAAGCCCAGCATTAGGGTCCAAACAAAAGCAAAGCTAGTCATGTAAAGCAGTCCCAATGCACTGAGTGCACTCAACATGGCTAAAATAAAGCTAAGCGCGCTTTGATCTTTTAATTTGGCAAGTAACGGAATTAATATTAAACCCGGTAATGCAGTCGCTATTTGAAAAGCACCATGATAAGCACCTGCTTGGGTAGCTGAGTGACCGGTTTCGGTTAATATGCTTGGTAACCACGTAATAATTATATAATTTAAAAACGAGTTTAAGCCCAGCAGTAGGGTAATTTGCCATGCTAGTAAATAACGCCATACACTTTTTGACGTGTCAGTGTGTTGAGCAATACTCGCGGGTTTTGTGTGCTTACTTAATTGCGACATCCATACAATAATACTCGCCAAAGTAATAAGAGCTGATGAGCCCAGCGCAAGTTGCCATCCTAATCCGTTTAACTGACTAAGCGGAAATACCAAAGTAGAAAACCCACCCGATACCACGCCCATAGTAAGCACGTAGGCTGAGGTCATTAACGCAACCTTTGCAGGGAAGTCGCGCTTAATTAAACTTGGTAATAATACGTTTGCGATGGCAATGCCCACACCAATAATAGCGGTGCCTACAAAAAGCATGGCTGAGGTATTTATTACCCGCGCTGCAACCCCTGCAAGTATAAATAACAAAGCCACAAACAAGGTGCGCTCTAACCCTTGCTTTTTAGCAAGAGTTGCCGCCATTGGCGATGCAACCGCAAAGGCTATGAGTGGCAGTGTTGTTAAAAAACCAGCTTGCGATGCGCTAAGCCCAAAGTGATTAATAATTTGTTCAAGCACAGGTGCAATACCTGTAAATGTGGCGCGTAAATTTGCGGCAATAAGTAATATGCCAAGCACAAGTAATATGCCAGCAAAGCGTGATTTAGGTGTGTTATTTAACAAAAGGGAAGACCATTAAAGCTAATACTTAATGGGCGCTAGTATAAAGGCTTAGTAAAAACTATAATTTAGAGATAATGACATTAAATAACTAAAAACAGACAAAACTATGTTTGATGCAATTGGTTGGGACGACATTAAAAATTTTGAAACTATGGCGCAGCCCATAATAGCCAAAATAGAGCATGCCCATGCAAGTCACGAAATACCACTACATACCCATCCAAAAGGGCAATTAATTTTAGCGCTACATGGTTATGTAACGTGTGAAGTATCGGCCAAAATGTGGATGGTGCCCACGCACAGTGCAATTTGGATCCCAGCACAAAAGGTGCATAGCAATAGGGCGTCTGATAACGCGCAGCTTTGTCATTTATTTATTGATAGTAGTAAAAACGGTATGCCGCTAAATACCTGTACGTTAGCTATTACGCCGTTGGTTAAAGAGCTAATGTGTGAGTTGGCTGGGCATAATCAGCACTATACTTTAAATAGTAAAACAGCGCGTTTAGCGCAGGTGTTATTTGATCAACTTATTGATATGCCCGTACAACCACTGGATTTTGTATTATCTAAAAACGAGGTAATTCAAACCATGAGCGATCAGCTTATAAACAAGCCAAACAACCGAAAAACACTACCACAATGGGCTAAGCAGTTTGCATTAACTGAGCGCACATTAGCGCGGTTAATTAAAAAAGAAACCGGTATGACATTTGGAAAATGGCGTACGCAATTGCATATAATTACAGCCTTAAAAGCGCTTTCTGATAAGCAAAGTGTGCAGCAGGTGTCGGAGTTATTAGGGTATGAGTCGGTGAGTGCATTTATTACTATGTTTAAAAAGGTAATGAAAAAGTCGCCCATGAAATACATGAGCGACTTAAATCAGCTTAGCCCTTAAATAAGCATCACCACGTATAAGTTGCCGAAAGCATCGCGTTACGAGGCCTTCCCGGGAAGTATCTGTCACCGGTGAAACTGGTGTAATCGGCGCGCTCCGCATAGGCCTCATCAGTTAAGTTAATAATACGAGCAAGTAGCTCAAGATTACTAGTAACTTGCCACTGTGCGCGTAGGCTTAAAACATCATGCCCTTGGTATTTATTTAAGTTTTCTGGGTCGGTGTAGTAGTTACCAACGCGGTGCCACTGCAAAGCAAATTGCGCGTTGTTTAATGCCTGCCATGTTAAACCGAGATTAGCAATATTACGCGGCGCGGTATCTATGTCGTTGCCGTTTATATTTAAACCGTTAAGTATTTGGTTGTTAGTGTAAGTATGCTTTGCGTGAGTGCCAGCAAAGTTAAGCGCAAGCGACTTAGTGAGCTGGTAGTCAAGCTCAAGCTCAATACCACGATGGCGAGAGCTGCCATTATTTACCGTAAAAAAGTCACTATCGCGGTAAATCGTATTGTGTTTACTCATAGCGTAAACCGACACGCCATAACGTAGTTTTTCGTAAATTCCTTTAATACCCAGCTCTGCGTTATTAGCTATTTCGGCGCTTAAAATTGCAGTGGTTTGCTCGCGTTGTAATTGGTATAGCTCAGCCGCTTGTGGCGCTCTGTAACCACGAGAAAAGTTCGCATAAAGCGTGTTATTTGTATTGTACTGATAACTAACCCCAAGCTTTGGCGATAGATTACTAAAACTATTTTTAGCACTCGCTGGGCGGCTGTATCGGCAACCACCAAAGCTGCATTCTGTACCATCGTCTTTTGTTCTACCTGCTAGCATATTATTGGTGTAGTCGTACTGCATATGCTCGTAGCGCACACCTGCAGTAAGTAACCACTTATTTAATTGCCAATCAACCGATGCAAAAGGGGCATAAAGCGTGGCGTTTACATCGTAATCGTAATGCTTACCTTGGGGTACTGTAGCAACTAAAAATGCAGAACCTTGAGTGGGCTCGTTTTGGCTTTGAGTAAAATCGGCTTGCGTGTATTCGCCATCAAGCCCTAGGTTTATTTTTATATTACGTTGTAAATTATGTTGATAAAGCGATTGCACACCAAAGCCGGTTTGGCTGTTTGTTTCAAGCGGTGTGCCGGGTAAAAAGTGCTTAAAAAAGTCCATGCTTTGGTCGCGAAAATATAACGTAGTAGAGAGCACATCATCGTTATTTAATTGCCATGTTGCATTGCTCCATGCTCTAAATGCGCGTGCTTTTCTAAATGCGTCAGGATCAAAGTTTTTTTGCGCGAGGTCTTCGTTTTTATAGCTTTCAAAGCCTGTAATAAATCCCGCAGTTTGCTGATCAAGATTTGTATAAGTAAGGCCTGAGGTAAGTAATAAATTATTATTTGAATAGCGATGGCGAATATTTACTTTTTGTTGCTCTACGCTTTCGTCGTCGCGGTAACCTCTATCGTCGGTAACACTTGCGTTAATGCCGATACCGCTGTTGCCGTAATCTTGCCCTGCGCGTAATTTGTAGCGAGTATAACCGTACGAGCCATAATCTAAACCAACTAAGCCACCGCCTTGTGTGGTGTCGGGCGTTATTACATTAATAACACCATGCACAGCGTTTGAGCCATAAAGTGCAGAGCCTGGGCCTTTTAGTACTTCAATGCGCTGCGCCATTTCGCTGTGCGCCTCAAATAGCTCGTTTATGTTACAAAACCCAGCGGCTCTCAGTGGTATACCATCTTCTAAGGTTAATATGCCACCACAAGCGCCAGCGCCCGAAAGTACGGGGGAGCGTAGTGCGGGTAAATATTCTTGGCCATTTCCGCGTTGAATATTAGCTCCTGCTACACGTTGCAGGGCTTCTTCAATATGGGTAGGCGCTATGCTATTTAGCTGCGCTTCGCTGAGTGTACTTATTGATAAAGGGAGTGGGGTAGATAGTGCTTCAATACGTGATGCCGTAGTTGTTATGGTTTCTATTGCATCATTATTTTGATTATCGGCAAACGCAGTGTGGCTAAAGGGTAATATCAGCGGCAAAAAATAAGGTTTCATACATTCCTTGAAAGTAATCTATATTGCATTGCCTCTATAATATGCGGTTTTAATATGCATTTAAACTTGTTGCGTTAAAGCGTACGTAACCTATAAACCCGATACGTAATTGATAAAACAAAACAAGCCACAGCAGGAAACACCAAAGCCAGCACTAAGTAATGCTTAAATAAAACGTAGCCGGTTATACCGCCTATTAAAAAGCCTGCAATAATGAGTAAAAACATAACTCCTTTACGGGTATCAAATTGCTCACCTTTAAGCGCTTTACCTAGCATTAAACCAAGGTCAGTAAAAATACCGGTTAAATGTGTCGTACGTATAACAGCACCACTGTAATTAGTTGCTAGCGCATTTTGTAACCCACACGCAGCAGACGTTAAAACAATGCCGTAAACGAATGTGTTTTTGAGTAAATAAGCACTCGCAAGCAGTAGCAATCCTTCAATAAAAAGCAAAGTGTCGTAATGACGACCAAGTTTTAATGAGCCACCAGAGAGCAAAAAGCCCGACAGTGCCGAACCCAACATAAAGCTAACAATTATTGAAAGTAACAATAAGGCAGTACTGGGATTAGTTATTGCTTTAATACCAAGTAAAGTAACAGAGCCAGATACATGCGAAATAGCC